>JAPKDN010000135.1 GCA_028822575.1 Alphaproteobacteria bacterium
GCATTTCCTGACACATCCCATACATCAGGAAAACGACCTGATTAGGCGCGTCGCCATCGGCGACCGGCTGGGTCATCTTGGACGGGTGACGGCCATTCAGTTTGTTGGTGCCGCCCCAAGGATCGGCCAGCGGCTTGCTGTAGGTATAGGGCTCGCGGAGGTGATCGCGTCCCAACGCCGGGCGGCCCTTGGCATCAACCTTGGCGCCAGGGCGAACCGGCGCCCGTTCCAACATGTTCAGTGCATCGGCGCGGAGTTCCTCGACCTCTTGGGCGCCAACCACGCCCTCGAAGATGTAGTAGCCATGCTCCCAATAGGCCTTGAGGATATCGGGATTCAGCTTGCCATCCTCGCCGAGACGCACCGGGCCACGGTTGCCGATTTTGGCGGCGCGGCGGATACCTTCGGCCTGATAATGGGCCATGCTGGCGGCGTGCTCGGCCCGGCTCGGGGCCTTGGCTGGAGGGGACAGTTCGTTCATTGCGACTCTCCTTGGCGCGAATTTATCGCGAACCGTATCATTCATCGCCTCGGCGCGGCAATTCCAAGCGAGGGTTGGGGGAGGAGGTCATCCGTGATCTGATCCGCTGCGGTTTATTCGGCGTTCGCCGCCGGCTCCTTGATCGATACCCGCCAGTGGATGCGGTCTTCCTCGGGTGGATAGTCGCCGGCGGCCTTGTGGACCAAGCAGCGGTTATCCCAGATCACGATATCGCCAACCCGCCATTGATGGGTATAGCCGGCGCCGGGCACAATCATTCGCTCGGTCAGCTCGTCGATCACGTCGTTGCTTTGTGTGGGTTCCAGACCCTCGATATAGAGGATCTTGCCCGGATCGAAGTAAAGCGATCGGCGTTTGGTTTCGGAATGTGTGCGTATCATCGGGTGGAAGGCTGGCGGCTCATGTCTGTCCTCTGGGTTAAGCAAGGCGGTCTGCCCCGTGCGCCCGCCATAGGTAAAAGCACCGTTACGGCCTTCCAGCAGGTTTTTCAGCCGCGCGGGTAATGCCTCATAAGCCCTATACATGCTTGAGAAATGCGTATCGCCGCCCGTGCTTGGGATCGCCAGTGCAAAGAGCTTGGTGGCCTTGAAGGGTGTTTCGTCATAGGCGCCATCGGTATGAAACCCCTCGGCGCCGCGACGATAGACAGCCTGATCGAGTGTGCCATCGGCGCGGAATTTTCCCGTCCCGAGCACGGTGATTTCTGGATAATCCGGATGTCGGGTCGACTTGGAGGGATGTGGGATGATGACCCCAAAGCGCTGGCTGTAGCGCAGGAACTCCTCTATCTGGAGTTCCTGATCGCGCACGACGGTGACACCATATTTTAGCCAAGCATCGTAAATCGGCGCAAAACCAGCATTGTCGAGTTGCTTGACGTCCACGCCAGTAATCTCGCCACCGGTGTGCGGGCCCATCGGTTTAATGTGCAGCATCGCTCGAAGCTCCATGGTCCGGTATGTAACCAAAAGGATAGAGAGCGCAGTTAGATCTGACCACCCAACCGGTGCTCCTCACCCCTCCAAAAGGATTTCCTCTGTTTGCTGGCCGCCGAAAGCCGGTTGCTCGCAGATAATCTGATATTTTACCCGCGTATGGTTGATCGTTATCCGAGCGAGCAGATCACGCCACCACCCGACAGGTTTGACGGTGCAATGTGCGTTCTCGCCGTTGGGCAGATGCTTTTTGGCCGGATAACAGGCAATATTGGCCAGCACGAATTTCCGCGCACAACCGAAAATCTGGTCGATAACCCATGCCATGTCCTCTTCTGGGCAATGTTCTAGGACGTCCAGGCAAATCACGCCGTCGAAATCACGCTCCGGAAGTTTGGAAAGGGGCTGATAGCCCGGGTCGTAACACTGGATCTCATCCAATTCCAAATAGCGAATAAGCCGTTTCTCGGCCGTCTTGCCGATTGGGCCCAGATCGAAGTCCATCCGCCATTGCATACCCTTGCCGCTGCCATAGTCCAAAAGGGACCGCGCGCCATGTTGACGGGTCAGCTCACGAAGTCGAATGATCAGCTTCGCGCGGGGCATCCCGGCGAACATCTTTTCCGCTGGACGGATCCCGTCTCCATCGTTGTGCATTTTCCGGTAGAGCGAAATCAACTCGCGCCAACGTGGACTTGGATTCGCGGCGGAATACTCCGTGGCTGTTTCCACCGTTCGACATTCCTTATTCATTTAGATTGAATCGCTTCGATTATCGTCTCGATTCTGGTTGGTTTGGCCGGGTCAGGCGCCCTCGACAATTCGAATGTCCCGTTCGGCGCCATCGCCGAGCGCCGCCAGGGCGCGCTTGTAGTCTTCGGTCTCATAGGCCGCGAGTGCCACCGCGTAGGACTCGAATTCGATAACGACGCTGCGTTGCTCCAGCCCATGTTCCCGGGCTTGGCTTTGGCCGCCCAGGACGAGGAATGTACCGCCGGCGGCCTTGATCGCGTCGATCGCAATGGCCCGATACGCCGCGTGTTTGTCCGGGTCCGCCGGGCGTCTATGGGCACTGATCCAATAACCCTTGGCCATTCGCCTGTCCTCCATGCATGAGCTTTTACCAACCAGAACGGAACAGGGACGCCAGGTCAAGCCGCCGGATAAACGCATCCCAGGTCAGGCGGAAGTCAGCGCGGGGATGATGATCGCGCTGAGAATCGCGCGACCGTCGTAATTCGGGCTAAGATCCATCCGACGATACCGTTGGAGGAAGACCATGACGCATAACGGCGCAAGTGTTCACGCGCTCGAGGATGGCTTCGTCGGCAAGATCACCGGCCTTGATCTTTTATTGGGAATCGATGTGAAGGCCGCCGCGTTCCTGAACAAGGCCCATCAGAATTACTCGGTGCTGGCGATCCGCGACCAATCCCTTGGGGCCGAGGCCTTGATGGCGTATGGCGCGGTTTTTGGTGACTTCGATATTGATCACCATGTGCCGCAATACCAGGATAAGGAGCACCCGGAGGTGGTTTATCTAACCAACCGTGATGCCAAGGGCGCGCCCGATCCAGCTGCAGCCGACCGGGGGATCACCTGGCACGCGGATAGTACCTTCAAGGAAGTCCCCTGCGCTCATACGGCACTGCGCGCGACGGAAACCCCAAGCAAGGGCGGCGGCACCCATTTCGCCAATATGGTCGAGGCCTACGAAACCTCGCCCGAGAATTTGAAGGCCGCGATCGAGGGTCACCGCGCCAGACACAAGTTTGGCGCCAGCCCGGTTGATGGCGACATTTTTCAATGACAGTTAAGCAGGAGGAGATTTACCCGCCGGTGATCCATCCTATGGTACGCGCGTACAGGATGACCGGCACCAAATCGCTCTTCGTAAATCTGTTGCATGTCTGCGGCATCGAGGGAATGAACCAGGCCGAGGTTGCACCTCTTTTGGACCGGGTTTTCGCCCATGGTCTGAAGCCGGAATATCAGTACCTGCATGACTACCGCGTCGACGATTTGGTTGTCTGGGACCAGCGCCGAACCTGGCATAAGGCCGAGGCTGCCTATTCCATGGACGAGAGCCGGCTGCTGATGCGGTTCAAGATCAGCGTGCCATTATGAGTTTTGAAAACAAGGTAGCATTCGTCGCCGGCGCCGGCGGTGGCATGGGGCTAACGATCGCCAACCGGTTGATTGAAAGCGACTGCGACGTCGTCATGGCAGATTTAAAGGCTGAACCGGCGGATATTGCGAGTGGGCCCGGTGGGCATGTTTATTTCGAGGGTGACCTTTCCAAGCAAACTTTTGTGAAAGATGCGGTGGAGGCTGCGGTCACAGCGTTTGGCGGGGTCGACTATCTCGTCAACACCGCTGGGGTCTTGTGGCTCGACCGGGACAAGTCGGTCGTCGAGATAGATATGGATGTCTGGGATCGGGTGCTCGCGATCAACCTTAAATCCTTCGCGCTGACCGCGCGCTATTGCGTCCCGGCGATACGGGCGCGCGGTGGTGGGGCGATGGTCCATTTCTCCTCGATCGACGCCACTGGAGGCGACGCGCCCGCCCAAGATGCTTACGGTGTCTCCAAGGCGGCAGTGATCCGATTGGCCAAGTCACTGGCGATCCAATTCGCCGGAGATGGTATCCGCTCCAACGTGA
Source organism: Alphaproteobacteria bacterium (assembly GCA_028822575.1). The sequence continues at coordinate 4,102 of JAPKDN010000135.1, forward strand.
TTTTGCCCGGCCCCACGATGTCACCGATGCAGGCGCGCTGGGACAATGACACCGAGGCACAAGGCCGCGTCGCGGGTTCCGTTCCACTCGGTCGACTGGGAACAGTGGACGATATGGCCGATGCCTGTCTCTTTCTCCTATCGGATAAGGCCCGCTACATCACCGGTGTCGAATTGCCCGTTGATGGTGGGGTCTTGGCGCGGGTTTAAGAAAGGTTCCATGTTCCGGTAAGTAAAATGTCCGTGCTGGATCTTGTGCGAGCTCCCGCGTCTGTTACAAATCCCCGGTGCCCTGACAGGAGGATATAGATGCGTAAGCCCGTGGTCGGCGTTATCGCGTCCACTCACCAGATGGAAGGCCGTTTCGCAACGCAGTTGACGGGCGAGCGGAATTTGCGAGCTATCGCCGATGTTTGTGGCGCTCTGCCAATGATGTTCGCCGGCACGCCGGAGGTCACCGATATCGCCGCGCTGCTGGATGTTGTTGATGGTGTCCTGCTGACAGGCGCCCGCGCTAATGTCCATCCCGCACGGTTTGGCACGGAACCGCATCCGGCGCATGAGCCCTATGACGAGATGCGCGACGCCGTGGCCTTGGAAGTGACTCGGGCCTGCGTCGAGAAAGGGATTCCTATCTTTGGCGTTTGCCGAGGTTTCCAGGAAATGGCGGTGGCTTTCGGTTGTGCATTGCATCCTGAGATCCGCGACCTGCCGGGGCGGATGAATCATCGTGCACCCCGGTTGGAGAATGGTGAAATTCACCCAGACCCCGAAGTAGTTTTCGCCGACCGCCATGAGGTTAAATTGATACCCGAGGGCGCTTTCGCCAAATTGCTTGGAACCGACTCCATCCGGGTCAACTCGCTTCATGGCCAGGGGATTTGCAAGGCCGCCGACCGTGTCATCCACGAAGGCATCGCCGAAGATGGAACGGTCGAAGCGATCCGTATCGCCGACGCGCCGGGCTTCGCGCTGGGCGTTCAGTGGCACGCCGAATACGATCCGCAAATCAATCCAATCAATCGGACTCTTTTTCAGGCCTTTGGCGACGCGATTGAAGAGAACCGCCGGGCCGGTTAGGCTTTTTGGAAGATCGTCGGAGGTATGTCAGACGGGAGGGACCCATATCGTGGGTGTCGTTCAATTTGCTTATCACTTAACGGCCGCGTCCGGATCGCTTGGCCCCGCCTTATGCCCTACTATGGTAATAGATGTCATAGGATATCAGGCGTTTCCTTGGTAGTGACAGACGGCGTTGGCTGCGGAAGCTGGCGAGTCTGTCATTTGACCTAGATCTTGAATATCTTTAGCAAGGTTAAACCGGAGCCAGAAATCTGTTGCAATGTTCAGGGAGATCCCGAATGCGCCGCGCTGGATTGACGATAGTATCGATTGCCGTCGTTGGCCTGTTGAGTGGCTGTTTTGGCGACGAGGAAAAAGAGGTCAAGGCGCCAGCGAAGGACTTTGTGATGGTCGTCAACAAGGCAGCCGTGGACTATCAAATCCAAGTTACGACCCGGTTGAAGGCTAAGTTTCTGCTGCCTTACAAGGGCGAGTTACAAATTTCTTTCCCCGCGACCTCGTCCAAGGTGGTTCAGGTCAAGGCACGAAGTGTTGATCCAAACTGGAATGACTGCATAACGTCGATAAAAGTTGGACAGACCATGGAAGTCGTGCAGGTAGGTGAGATTGTGGAGTGCCAAGCCAAATAATTTAACGCACTCCGTCTATCGGCCCAGCAAGGCCTTTCAAGATGGCCTTGAACGGATCAATCAGCCGGTTCCGTGGCGATTGCTTTCCTCCCGGCCGGGCGCTCGGACATGCTTTCCCGATGTTTGCTCTCTTAAGGACCGTGGGTGTGTATGTCACGCTTGGCCTGGGCGCCCGCCGGCATTTCTTCGGTGTTGCGCTGGCCCACCACTTCCAATGGCGCGTCGGTCAGGACATGCACGTACCAGGGTTGAGTATTCATCGACGAGGGCGCGCCCTTGGCCAGCGCGATGATCTCGTCGATTGTCTGGCACGGGGAACTGGATCGCTTTAGTAACCTTGCGCGCTTTTTCAGGACCGAACCAGCGTCTCGAATTCCTTCTTCCATTCCTGGTGGTGAATAGACTTTATTATCGCATTGGGTTGACGTCAGGAAAGCCGAGGATCATTTGCCCAAGGGTTTCGTAAGACATGTCGCTGACCATGAGATGTTGTGCGGCGACATTCATATCGCGCAAGCACTGTTGCAGGATGTTGTTCTCATAGGCTGCGCCGCCGCCTGAATACCGAAAAGCCTCGGTGACTACCTCCAGGGCAACGTCCGTGCAATAGGTGGCGATGGCCCGAAGCTCTCCTTGCAGGCGGGATGAGATCCGCTCTCCGGCATCGACCACGCGCCAAGCTTCGTCGTTGAGTTCTATCGCCAGCTTCCGCGCCGCGCGAAGCCGCAGATCAGCGATGCCGACCATCCGTTGCACGGTATGCCGTTCGGCCAAATTCAAGCCGCTGATATTGGTCCCGCGTTTTCGCGTCGACGCCTTTTCCACAAAGGCATCCATCGCGCGACGCGCGAGGCCAAGGGCGAACCCGGCGTGTTCGTTGACGACAAACCCCGGAAAGTCGAACCGATACAGCGGCCCGCCTCGCTTTGGAACACCATGGAAGCGGTTCCAGGTGAAATTCTTCGGCACGAACAACCGCTCCACTGAAATATCGCAGCTGCCCGTTCCCTTCAGGCCCGCGACTTGCCAGTTGTCGTGAATGACCGCCGAAGTCGTCGGAAAGGTCATCATCAAATGTTCTACGCCGTCATCGCTCGCACCGGTAGCATCGCCTGCAACCGAGGCACCGGTTGTGATCCAATCGGAATGGCGTACGCCACTAGCGAAGGGCCAGCGACCGGTCAGAAGATAGCCGCCCTCGGCGCGCTCGGTTTTACCGATCGGCATGGCGGCACTCGCGCCGAGGGGAATCTTCCCCGAAGGAAAAATCTCTGCGACCGCAGCGTCGTCGAGGAAGGCGCCGGGCAAGGCGATGGAGGTCGCGCCAACCATGGCGCACCAGCTAGCCGCCGAATTCGCCTGCGCCAGCGCCTCCAGGACAAGGATCTGCGTTGTCGGATCCGCTTCATGACCGCCAAGACAGGTCGGGAGTTTCATTCGAAACATGCCGGCATCCGTCAGCGCTTTAACGGACGTCGCCGACAAGGTGCCGCCGGCATCGTCGATCGGTGATTGATGCGCAAGGACTTCCGAGATGCCATTAACCGCCTGGAGCAGTTGTCGTCGGGTCTCGGCGTTCGATGGCGAAAGAGGCCGGGTCATCTCATGCGCCGATCTGCCGCGGCCACGCCAAGCCATGACCAAGTGTCCCGGCCCTCACTTCGCTGCGGCCCGGCCGTCGTCCAGTGTTCCACCGTGAACGGCGCCGCAGTTCCAGCTGTCGACATATTGCTCGATCGATAAAGTCCAGCTGTTTTTCACGCTCTCGTCAAAATACTCGAACAGAATGCCGTTAGGCGCGGTCATCGAGAGTAGGACGGTGCCGCCGGCCTCGCCGCCGCGTTCGGTATGAGGGTACGCGTCGGCAGGGGCCAACGCGTAGTCGCCCGTCCGGCGGCGTGCGGTCTTGCCCATCGTGCCATCAGGTAAATGGTCGGTGACGAACTGTTCGC
>JAPKDN010000136.1 GCA_028822575.1 Alphaproteobacteria bacterium
TCTGGATAAAGGGTTGAATAGGTTTCTGTGCAGCCCAACCGTGATGACATTGGCGATATTTCAGACCATGATCATGCCTCTTATTGGGCGCCGAATACTTTGTTCGCGGGAGACCCAAAGGCCAAAGGTCATTGGCTCAGAGAAAGAAAAAGGGCTGAGCCGCGAGCGAGGTGGATAGGAGATGGCAGGGGGATGAAACCTCCGACCCACCAATCGCCTGCCCCTCATGCCTCGTCTTGTCTGGATGGGATAGGGGTACACTAACGGGCTTCCCATGCGGGATTTCGCTCGCGCCCAAGAGATTCCCTCCTGGGGCCGAAATCATCCACATGGCGCCCACCGTGCGCAAAGCTCATCGGGCATTCCAATTTTTGGCCATACTAGTGTAGCGTGGCGCCGGTGGAGGGAGAGCTGGATGTCGTCCGATCGGTCACTCGCCGGAATGAAACTACTGACTTCGGTTCCTGAGGGCCGGGTCTCGGCGCTGGGCGAGCGTTGCCGGTGGCGGCGCTTTGAGCCAGGCAAGGTAATCGTTAACCTCCACGATAAAACCACAGATATTTATCTCATCGCTCGCGGTGAAGTGCGGGTGACAGTTTTTTCGGAGACCGGCAGAACCGTTATTATGCGTGATTTGAAGACCGGCGATCACTTCGGTGAATATGCGGCGATTGATGGTAAGCCGCGATCGGCGAGCATTGTCGCACTTAACCGAACGGTGGTCGCACAGATGCCGGCTCAGACCTTTCAGGACCTTTTGGCGGAGTTCCCAGAAATCTCCCGGGCGGTTATGGTCCTGATGGCAAGCGCGATCCGCACCTTGAACGAACGGGTGGTGGAATTCAGTACGCTGGGAGTGCGTAATAGGATTCACGCTGAATTGCTGCGTTTGGCCCGGGCTGGAAGGATCGTCGATGGCGCCGGGCGAATCTCCCCGCCGCCGACTCATGCCGAGATCGCGTCGCGCATAAGCACCCATCGTGAGGCGGTAACCCGTGAATTGAAGCAGCTTGAAAACCAGACGTTGCTGGAGCGTACGCGCGGCGCCTTCGTGATCAAGGACCTTGTCGAGCTTGAACGTATGGTTGAGGACGCGCGCACCGGACGGGGAGAGTAGGCGCCACCCAGCCAGCACGCTGATGCTCTAGTGGGTTCGATATCCCGCGTTATCTTCACAGCTCTCGACGGTCGCGTTAAACCGGATGTAACCAGGACCCCACTCAACTCGGAAATCATTAAATGCCCATCAAGGTTTTCTATCACGTCAAGGCCAGCCAGGACTTCTATGATCTGATCCGCTCCACTATGCCGGCGGACCGGTATGAGTTGCTGACCATCAATAACGACTCCGAAGAGGAGCGTCAGGCCAAGCTCGCCGAGGCAGAATTGGTTATCGTGGGTGGCTTGCGGATGTCGGAAGAGGATGTGAATATTGCTGTAAAACTGCGCCTGATCCTGCATCAAGGTGTTGGCTATCACGACACGGTAGCGACCGATGCGCTTATGAAACGCCAGGTCAGGCTTGCCGTGACGCCGCAAGGTACCAGTGAGGGTGTGGCAGAACACGCGATCATGATGATGCTGGCGACGGGTCGGCGGCTGGCTTTCTGCGATGCAGAATTGCGAGAAGGGCGGTGGCATTCCAACACCTTCCGCTCCACCGCGAGGCAACTGTTCGGGGCCACGGTTGGGATCGTTGGTCTTGGCCGTATTGGCAAGCAGGTCGCTAAACGCTTGATCGGCTTCGAGACCCGAACGATTTACACTGATTTGCTGGAGATGGAACCGGAGGTAGAGCGCGAGCTTGGGGTAAGCCGCGTCAGCTTGGATGAAGTTCTGGAACGCTCGGACTTCATCACCCTACACTTACCCTTGACGGACTCCTCACATCACATGATTGATGCGGCTGCCATCGCGAAGATGCGACCGGGAACGACGCTTATCAATTGTGCGCGTGGCCCTGTGGCGTCTCAAGAGGCGCTTTTGGACGCGCTGCGTTCCGGACATCTCGGCGGTGTTGGCCTTGACGTGTTCGAGGTCGAGCCACTTCCGGCGCCGAATCCTTTCGCCGAATTTCCAAACGTGGTGATGACACCGCATCACGCGCCTGGGACCCGGGACACGATGCTGATCAAATTCTCGGAGATCTTCGCCAATGCCGACCGCTTCTTCGTCGGCGAGCGGATGGAGAACGAGATCAGTCTTGTTTAGCGGGTGTAGGGCGCCCAAAAGGCGCTTCTGCTTGATCTTGCCCGTCGTAGCGGAGTGCAATTGGCGGTGGTTACCAATGCGCCACGAGCAAACATCAAACTTCTGTTGGCGCCACTCGGTGGTCAGGGGGCCTTTGATGCGGTTGTCCTGGGCGATGAGCTGGAGCACGGCAAGCCGCATCCTCTGCCCTGCCTGACTGCTCTGTCTCAGCTTGGCGTCGAGCCGGAAAATGCTTGTGGGTTCGAGGTTTAGGCAAGTGACATCACCGCCTTGATAGCGGCGAGGATCTTCGCCGTTGGCATAGGCTCTGGCGAATATTTCCAAGCCTTAAAGGCGTCCGGAGCCCGCGAAGTGGTCAAAGATATTTAGTGGACAAGGCTCAAAAGGATCGATCATCTGACACAATTGATAGGCTGGTCTCAAAGTGGAAACCGATCACCGCCCTATCGAACGCTCCTTCCTCCATCCACCGGGATCGCCTGGCCGGTGACGTAGCCCGCGTCTTCGCTAGCCAGGAATACCGCGACCGAGGCGACTTCCTCGGCGGTTCCGAGTCGCCCCATCGGATGCTTGGCGTTAATGGCGTCGACTGCGGCCTGTTTGTCGTCGGCGAAATCAATCGAGGTTTGGGCCATCGGCGTATCTATGGTGCCCGGGCAGATACAGTTCACCCGAATGCCCTTGGTCGCGTAATCCAGGGCCAACGAGCGGGTCATCGCCACAATCCCGCCCTTGGCCGCCGAGTAGCCAATCAGCTTGGTATTGCCGCGGATACCGTTGATCGAGGCCATGTTGACAATCGCGCCCTTACCCTTGTCCAGCATTCCCGGCACCACGGCCTTACAACCAAGAAATTGGCCAGTGAGATTGATGGCGATCATCCGGTTCCAAAGATCGATATCCGTCTCTTCGAGTCCGCCCCAGACCGTCACGCCGGCGTTGTTGAAAAGGATATCAATGCCGCCGAGCTTGGCCTTGGTCTCGCCAACTACGCGCTCCCAATCCTCGGCCAGACGGACGTCCAGCTTGGTCGCCACCGCCACACCGTTGAGCGCCGCCATTGGGGCGACCTGATCGTCGGTCTCTACCGTCGCGATTACCCGGCAACCTTCGGCGGCGAAGCGACGGACCGCAGCATTGCCGATCCCGCTCGAAGTGCCGGTGATAAGGACAGTTTCGTTATTAAAAGCCATTGGGAACTCTCGTTATCTGGGGACGAATAGCTTGGCTGAAATTATTGGTGCTGGCAAGAATTTAGCCAAGATAAACAGCCTCACAAATACGCAAACTCGAGAAGGAGCGAGCATGGACTAGGTTCCGCCACCCTGAGCCATGCCCCTACCTTTCTTAATCATTGCCTGCTACCGTCCGGCCATCTTCCAAATTTCGGAAGACGAGATGTTCGGCGCAAACCAATAACAGCAGCGGTGATTGAGTAATGACGGGTGCAATCTGGCCGGGCCAGGAACGCTTGGCGCTTTCGATCGTGGTAAATGTTGAGGAAGGCTCGGAGCAGTCGATCGCCGAGGGTGATCGTGGCCCGGAACCCGTGGATGAGCTTGGCATCGTGCCGCGCAAGCCGATGCGTAATTACGGCAACGAAAGTAACTATCTTTACGGCATAAAGCGAGGCGCGCCCCGGGTGATGGATCTGCTAGAAAGTCGCAGCCTGACCGCGACCTTCACGGCTGCGGCGCTTAGCCTGGAGCGGGCGCCGGAACTGACCAAGCGGATCGTCGCCGGCGGCCACGAGGTGTGCAGCCATGGGTGGCGCTGGATCCATCAGTTCCAAATGGACGAGGCCCAGGAGCGCGCGTTTATCGCCAAGGCAGTCGAGTCGATCGAGCGTACCACCGGCGCTCGCCCAGTGGGCTGGCTATCTCGATATCTATTAACCGAGAATACACGGCGATTGCTGGTCGAGGCGGGCTTTCAATACCACATGGATGACTATTCTGATGACCAACCCTTCTGGGATGCCGTTGATGGTAAGCCGATCCTTATTATGCCCTATGCGGTCGATAGTAATGATATGAAGATGTGGACCGCGCCGGCCTATACACCGGAGCAATGGTTCCGCTACGCAGTTGATACTTTTGATCAATTATATCGTGAGGGGGCGGATGAGCCGCGGATGATGTCGTTTGGCCTGCACCTTAGGATCGTTGGGCGGCCGGGACGATTCGTCTGGTTGGAGCGTTTCGTCGATCACGTTCTTTCCAAGGGCGATGTCTGGATCACGAGCCGCCGCGCCATTGCCGACCATTGGGCCGGTATCTACCCGCACAAATCGGAGTAAATTTTATGCAGGACGCAATCGAGGCCTTCGCCGACCATGTTATCAACACAGAAAGTAAGGACATCGCGGATGAGGCATGGCTGGCGGCTAAGACCTACATCCTGGACACCTTTGGCGTTGGCTTAGCTGGGTCGACGGGACCCTATGTGCGGGAACTATTGAACGCCTATCCGACGGGTGGCCCATCTCGGGTGTTGGGTCAAAAAGGCGGATTCGCGCCGGCCGACGCGGCGTTGCTGAATGGGTATCAGATCCATAATTCAGAATTTGACTGCGTCCACGAAAAGGCTGTCATCCACACCATGACCGTGCTGATGTCCGTGCTTTTGGCCGAGGCGGACCGGCGGGGTGGGGTTGACGGGAAAAATTTGATTCGCGCTTCTATTCTAGGTGTCGATGTCGCCTGTAATCTTGGTGTCGCCTGTACGACGGGCCTACAATTTTTCCGCCCGGCGACGGCGGGCACCTTCGCGGCGATCGCTGCCATGGGCGCGGTCCGGCGTTATGACAAGGATACGTTGCTCCGGGCTTTCGCGCTGGGATATTCGCAACTTTGTGGGACCATGCAAGCGCATACCGAGGGCTCTCCAATACTGGCGCTGCAGATCGGCCTCAACGCCCGCAACGCCGTGACCGCCTGCGATCTGGCGGAGCATGGCTTACCTGGACTTACTGGTGTTTTGGAAGGGCCGTTTGGGTTTTTTGGGCTGTTCGAGAAAGCCGGTGATATTCGCTCGACCTTGCCCACCCTGGGTAAGACTTGGCGTATCGCCGAGGTGGCGCACAAGCCTTTCCCAAGTGGCCGGGCGACCCATGGCATCGTCGATGCGATTCAGGAACTACAACGCGAGAACGAGATCGATGCCGCCGCGATCGTCAAGGTCGAGGCACGGGTACCCTCCCTTACCAATCACCTGATAGGGCGGCCGGTGCATGACGCGATGGAGATCAATTATGCCCGTCTTAACGGACAATATGCAGCGTCGGTGATGTTAAGCCGGGGTTTTGTCGGCATAGATGATTTCACCATTGAGGCGGTGCGGGAGCCGGCCCGGGTGGCGCTGGCCAGCAAAGTTGTCATCTCGGTAAACGAAAACCCCGATCCCAACGCGCTTTCGCCAGTGGACGTGGACATCCATATGGCCGATGGGACGGTTCATTCGAAAATGATCGAAACAGTTTACGGCAACCCGGCCAAACCCATGACCAAGGATGCGCACCTTACGAAGTTTCGGCGCAACTGGGCCGCCGCGGCTTGCGGGCTGAAGGACGTGGACGCCGAGGTGATGATCAATCGAGTGGGTACCTTGGAGACCGTTCCCGACATCCGTGAACTGATTGATCTGGCGACGGGATAGAAAGCGTTCGCGCCTTTGGCTGGAAGCCGGGCAGGGTGATCGGCTCGATCTGATTGGCGCTGCTTCATGAGAAACGCGACGTCATCCCCGATCAAGCCCGGTCTGAATCTAGTCAGAAAAATCGCAATATTTCTACAAAGATGAAGCTAGGAAGGCCCCGCCCATGAGTCGCTACTTCAATCAGGCTGATCCTAACCAAATACTGGCCGACTACCCGATCGGCGATGCGTTCTGTAACGGCATCGCCCGCGCCAGTCGGGACGAGCTACGATCGCTCCAGGAAAAGCGCTTTCTGTCCCTTATGAAAGAGGGTTGGAAGAACCCCTTCTATCAGCGCCTCTGGGGCGCGGTGGGGATGGAGGCCGGAGATATTCGCGGCCTTGATGATCTGGCGTCGATCCCGTCCTTTTCCAAATCCGATCTGATGGAAAGCGTGGAGGCCTACCCGCCCTTTGGTGATTTCATCGGCCCCGGCGGGTGGACCGGGGGCGACCGCGTGGTCATGCACACGACCAGTGGAACCACCGGCGCGCCGCAGCCGATCTTCTATGGACCCCGTGATCGCGAGATCCAAAACGCGCTACTGGCGCGGGCCTATCTTTTGCAGGGCATGCGTCCGGACGATGTGGTTCATTCGGTTTATGGCTTTGGCATGGTCAATGGGGGCCATTACATCCGCGAGACCGTCTTGCATTACACCGATGCCCTACTGCTCCCTGCCGGCACCGGGCTGGAGACTCGCTCGGAACAGCAGGTCGAGCTGATGAGGCGGTTTGGCGCCACGGTCATCGTCGGCTTCGCGGACTATATCCTGAAGCTTGCTGAGGTCGCGCGGAACGCCGGGTTGGAGCCGGGCGGGGATATTAAAATAAGGATGATTTCCGGCCATCTGGGCGAAGATGGGGGTGCGTCCATGTCCGAGGCTTGGGGCGGGGCACAGACCTATGACTGGTACGGAGTCGGCGACACCGGCATCATCGGCGCCGAGGGACCGGATCGCTCGGGATTGTATATCTGGGAAGATGCCCATTTGGTTGAAATCCTCGACCCGGATACCGGTCAGCCGGTCCCTGACGGAGAGCGCGGCAATATCTGCGACACGGTTCTGTTCAAGGACAGTGTTTATCCGGTGATCCGGTTCGATACCAAGGATGTCTCGACGATATTGCCGGGTGAGGGTGGCCTTGGATTCGGCTTTAGGCGCCTCGTGGGATTTCAAGGTCGTAGCGACAACATGGTCAAACTACGCGGAATCAACGTCTACCCAACGGGTATAGGGACGATACTCCGCGAGGTGCCGGCGCTTGGTGGCGAATATGTCTGCCGCGTGGAGACGGTGGAAGGCCGGGATGCCATGACGGTGGTTTGCGAGGCGTCAAGCAGCGACGCGCGCGAGGGACTGGGAGAGCGGGTGGCGACGTTGCTTCGGCAGCGCCTGGGAGTTGGTGTCGCGGTCGAAATCGTGGACCTTGGCGGGACAGCCGATGTAACCCAAGTTGAAAAGCGGCAAAAACCGATCCGCCTCGTGGACGTACGCCAAAAGGCAAAAAGTTAACTGTTGCAAGGCATCGCCCATTGCTTGGGGGGCTTGAGTAATCTTCTCGTGGACCCTTAGGCGCGCAAGGAGCGCTCGATGAAGTTGTCAGTCGATCAAGCGCTCGCCAGGGCCAAAAGACTTGCTCGGAATGGCGAAGTCTTGGAAGCGGAAAAGCTATTTGGAGAGATCGTCAACGCCTATCCCAAAAATTTGCGGGCTCGGCAAGCGCTCGCGGCATTGCGAGGATCCGGTTCAAGCGCTGTCCGAGCAAGCGAGACCCTTGGTCGACCAACACCCACGGGCGATCCGTTGG
>JAPKDN010000137.1 GCA_028822575.1 Alphaproteobacteria bacterium
CGTCTGGAAATATATGCGCGAGAACTGGCTCTCAAACCGCGTCTTCTCGTCATAGGATCCCACTCACTGAGGAACCGTGGACTAGCATGTCCATCAGAACAAGAGATTGGGTAAATGGGTTCTGGTCAATGGAAGGTATTAAGAATTACATATTTAAAACCATCGATTCAAACATAAGAACCCCCTTTGGGTTTGAGTGCGTAGGCTAAGGTCGGAAACGTGGCATCCCTTGCACGCAACACTCTGATTATTAAGGTTATTCTCCCTTCACCACCGAAACCCCGCGCGAATCTCAGCCATCCCGTTTCATTCAGGTCGATCGTTGGCTTATTATATGAATTTCATTTAAGAAACATATGATATTATTTCATAGAAATGAACTGCCCCGTCTCACTGCAGTTCAAAGGAAGTCGATTCGCCGAGTTAGGGCAGGGAAAACTTGGAACCGGTCATAGAAAGAATATCGGCTAATAAGATCACTCCACCAGCGCGGTGGTGGGCTTCATTTCTTTTAATGAATTTACTGCCAATAACATTACAAGCGCAAATAGAGACGCCAGACGGACCCTTCTAAATCGGTCTTAGATCTTATCCCGCGACCTCGCGATAAGGTCGTCACACCAATCAATTCGGCGCGATACCATATCGAGTTCGATACTCAACCAGTCTGGCATCAAGCCTTCGGACCATTCATCATGGCCGGAAAGATCCCGGAGGCGCAGCCTCTCTCCTTCATACATGCGCTTGAGGCCCTGGAGCTGGTCACACCGATCTTTAGGGCTAAGCACATCGATAAAACGTAGTTTCAGCGCAATAACGAGCTTGTTGAGATCGGAGGTACCGGGGCGAATATTTGTCCTTAGATACGCTTCAAGTGCTAACCGACCAGCATCGTTCAGCCGCAAAATCTCATCGTCCAGATGTGCGCTATCGTCCACCACGGCGACCAAGCCCTCGAGCTTCAACAACTCGATAGATGTCCCCAGTAGATCCAAGGAAGGGCCAACGATCCGGGCCGCGAACTGGCGCACCTCCCCAGCGATCTCGGCGTAGGGGCGGTCCCGTTGCACCAACGCGCCAAGCGCGGCCATGCGAATAGCTTCCTTGGGAATAAGGGAATTATCACGATACACCGTATTCGCCCTCGTCTAGTTCCAGTGATGATTTAGGGTGAGAATGCGCCGCCTTAAATGATCTGTCCAGCACCCAGCCTTAGCCCAGCGACATCCCGCGCAAGCGCTCGCTCCTGCGTCTCAGCAACTCGACGGCGGTCAAGAGCCCAATCGAAATACAAACCAGGATCGTGGCGACCGCCAAAATTGTTGGGCTGATCTGTTCTCGAATGCCAGCCCACATCTGACGTGGGATCGTGCGTTGCTCGAAACCGGCCAGGAAGAACACCACCACAACCTCGTCGAACGAGGTAATAAAAGCAAACAGACCGCCGGAAACAACGCCAGGCAAAATCAAGGGCATCTGGATCTTGAAGAAGGTCCGGGTCGGGCCGGCCCCTAAACTCGCCGACGCTCGGGTTAGCGAATGATCAAAGCCAATCAACGTCGCCGTGACGGTGATCACCACGAAAGGCGTCCCCAACACCGCATGCGCCAGGATTAATCCCGGCATGGTCTGAGCGAGCCCGATCTTGGAGTAGAAAAAGAACATCCCAGCGGCGGATATGATAAGCGGCACGATCATCGGTGAGATCAGTACGCCCATTACTGCAGGCTTGTACGGCATATGCGATTGGCTCAATCCAAGCGCGGCGATCGTGCCCAGGACCGTGGCAATCAGGGTCGCGAACACCGCCACGATGACACTATTGCCAGCCGAAAACATCCATTGCGGATTATCGACTATTTCCTGATACCAACGCGTCGAATAGGCAGAGTGCTCAAAGGCCAACATCCCTTCGGTAAAGGTAAAATAGGGCTCGGCGTTGAAAGATAATGGGATGATCACCAGGATTGGAGCGATCAGGAACAGAAAGACAAAACCACAGAAGATGTGGAAGCCATAGTGCCAAGCCCGACCCGCCGGGCCAACATAGGGAGGGATTGCCATCGGCTTACCCCAGCTTCATGTTATCGATGCCGACGATCTTGTTGTATAGCCAGTACAACATCAAGACCGCCGCCAGAAGGATCGTTCCCAACGCCGCCGCCAAGCCCCAGTTGAGCGAGAACTTCATGTGATAGGCGATGAAGTTACTAATCATCGTGCCAGACTGCCCGCCCACCAAGGCCGGCGTGATGTAATAGCCGATCGATAAAATGAAGACGAGCAGGCAACCGGCGCCCACACCGGGGCCGGTCAACGGCATGTACACGCGGATAAAAGCGCTCACCGGCCTCGCGCCAAGCGATCGCGCCGCTTGCATATAGGACGGTGAAATCGTCTTCATCACGCTGTAGAGCGGTAAAATCATGAAGGGCAACAAAATCTGCGTCATCGCGATCAATGTACCCATCTGATTGTAAATCATCTGCAGGCGCCCATCCTCGCCTATGACACCAACCCACACCATTAGATCATTGACTACCCCGTTTCGCTGCAAAAGCACGATCCACGAGGTCGTACGCACCAGCAACGACGTCCAGAACGGCAACAACACCATTACCATGAGCAGATTACTGTGCCGCAGCGGCAGGGTCGCCAGCAGGTAAGAGACTGGATAAGCCAAAATCAGGCAAAAAACCGTGACCAACAAACTGATCCAAAAGGTTCGGCCAAAAATCTGGCCATAGATCTGTCGATCCTCGGGTTGCATCCCGATACTGCCATCCGGTTGGGTTTTCAAATCCAGCGCTGCCAGATACTGCACCGCAGTCCAGGGTTGACCGATCCGCTTGATGGTCGCCCAGACTTCCTGCTCACCCCAGCGCTTGTCCATCTTGATCATAGCCTCTTTATAGGGGCCACTTTTCAATTTTCTAATCTTGCGTACGGACTTTCCAATCAGGCTGCGCATACCGCTGGTCTCGAAATTTAGGCGCGACGCGACTTTGCCCATTTCCCTGTTCTGGCGCGCCGCCACAAGCTCCCCCGCGATCGCGGAGAATGCCGCCTCGCCAGGAGCACCCGTGTCGTTCCAGTCCTCAAGTACAAGAAGCGTGACAGGCAGGTTTCTTGCGACCACGGGGTTGTCGACACTGCGAAATAGCATGTCAACGATCGGTAGAATAAATGTGACTAGGACAAAGACGAACAATGGCAATACTAAGGCGATCGCCCGCAGGCGCCGCACACGTTGTACCTTACGGAGGCTTTCCTTGAGGGGCCTGCCGTCGGCGGCGAGGATCGGCCCCGTGGGCGCCGTGCCGGCATCGACCGTCATGGATCGTCCTTATCAAAAAGGGACAAACTCCTGCGAAGGACAAGCCTCCGCAGGAGGGTCAAATTACTTCGCAAGCCAAGCGTTGAAACGCTCATTTAGCTCGTCCTGGTTATCAGCCCAGAAGTCCGAGTTGTTAAGCAACGCGGTCTTGAAGTTTTTAGGATTCGTCGGCATGTGCGGCTTCATGTCGACGCCGGCCGTGGCGTGTTTGCCAACCAGGGCCGAAGAGGATTTACGCACCGGGCCATAGGAAATCCAAGCGGCCTGGTTAGCCAACTGTTCGGTCGCGCTAGCGAATTGCAGATAGCGCAACGCCTCGTCCATCCGCTTGGTACCCTTGACGATCGCATAGAAATCAAAGGCGAAAAGCTGGTTGTCCCAAACGATGGCAAAGTTCTTATTCTCCGTCACCTGGGCATTAAAGATGCGACCATTATAAGCCGACGTCATCGTGACCTCACCGTCGGCAAGCATCTGCGGCGGTTGGGCGCCGGCTTCCCACCACAAGACATCGTCCTTAATGGTGTCGAGCTTGGCGAAGGCGCGATCCTGACCAGCCTTGGTTCCGAGGACGTCATAAACCTCATCACGGGACACGCCGTCAGCGATCAGGGCCCATTCCATGTTCACTAGCGGGGTTTTACGCAGGCCACGTTTGCCAGGGAATTTCTTGGTGTCGAAGAAGTCATTCAGTGTCGTCGGCCGAGCGCCCGAATACTTGTCCTCGTCATAGGAAAACACCGTCGACCAGACAATCAGGCCAACTGCGCATTCCAGGACACTGCCAGGAATGAAATCATCGGCTGCCAAGGTTCCGTCGGGAGCGGCGAGCAGCTTGCTGGCGCCTACCGGCTCAAGCAGGCCTTCGTCACAGCCGCGCACACCGTCAGAAACCTCAAGATCAACAACGTCCCACGTTATATTACCGGTCTCAACCTGGGCGCGAATCTCGGCAAGACCTCCGTTATAGTCCTCGGACTGGATCTTGGTGCCGTATTTGGCGGTATACGGCTTGTGATAAGCCTCAAGCTGGCTTTTCGTGTAGGCGCCACCCCACGAAACCACGGTAAGCGCATCGGCGGCGATCGCCGGACCGGACGCAAAAGCGGCGAGGCCAAGAACGGCCGCACCAGTCAGGATTGGTAGTCTCATATCACCATTTCTCCTACTCATTTACCGGCGACGCCGGCGGTTGACCGAACTTTAGTATCGGCCGTTTGAAGGTTCGGACAAAGTCCGACCCTAATTTAAAACCCGTTTCTTCGGCCCCTAAGAGACCCGCTACTGCCTAAGCATCAAGGGCACGGCAATCCTCGGCCTGCCATCCGACCCTGACATCGTCATCACGCTTCATGTTGACCTGTCCGTGCGCGTTCGGAACCTTGACGATGAACTCGTCATTGCCGCACACGCTCACCCGGCACCGGATATGATCGCCCAGATAGATGAGTTCCAACACCTTGGCGTCAAAGGTATTGGGAAACGCCCCGTCTTCCGGGTTTAACTTGACCCGTTCAGGGCGCAAGGACAGCGTTGATTGCGATCCGACACCGTCATGATTAACACTTAACGCCTGGATCACGCTGCCACCGATATCAACGCTGCAGTGATCGCCGTTGATCGATTTAACTTCGCCGATCAATCTGTTATTTTCACCGATGAACTGGGCCACAAAGGCGTTTTCCGGCCGCTCATAAAGATCCGCCGGCGGCGCTAATTGTTGTATTACGCCATCATTGAACACCGCGATACGATCCGACATTGTCAGCGCCTCTGACTGATCATGGGTCACATAGACCACCGTCATCCTGAGTTTCTCGTGAATATGCTTGATCTCGTATTGCATCTGCTCACGCAGGTTCTTGTCGAGCGCGCCAAGCGGCTCGTCCATCAAGACCAAATCCGGCTCGAACACCAGAGCCCGCGCCAAAGCCACCCGTTGCTGTTGGCCGCCCGACAATTGACCTGGACGCCGATTACCAAACGCGCCGAGCTCGACCATGTCCAGGGCGTGCTTCACTTTGGCCTCGGTATCGGGTTTTGACATTCCGCGCACTTCAAGCGGAAAAGCGAGATTCTCGCTAACCGTCATATGAGGGAATAGGGCATAATTCTGAAATACCATGCCAATGCCGCGTTTGTGCGGCGGCACGCTATTTAATTCATTGCCGCACAGGGTGATCTTACCGTGAGTCGGCGTCTCAAACCCAGCGAGCATCATAAGACAAGTCGTCTTGCCGGACCCTGAGGGCCCTAGCATGGTCAAGAATTCGCCCGCCACGATATCCAGATTTAAATTTTGGATGACCAGTATTTCGCCATCATAGGTTTTTTGAACATCAACAAACCGGACGAAAGAACGCGAATCATCTGTCATGCGCAAGTGGTATCCCTTGTGCCCCCCCAAGGTGGCGTCAATTTCGACTAAACCACCACGTTGCATTAAAGCTGCAATCTTACGCAGACCCTATGCCAAAGGACCGCAAAGTGTAAAGCGTGGTATCCATTGTTAACAGATCTGAAGCGGCCTATTCGAGCCAAGAACCACTTTAGAATAAAGATTTTCAACGTCATAAGTTGAGCAGTGCGTCCTTTCTTGCCGGGCCCAATGACCTCACTCGATCGACGCCTGAGACGGAAGGTCGCCTTTGCGACCCCTTGTTCACCTTAAGCTATGCTTAGTGTTGTCATCATCGGTTGTTCCAGGTGGTTCGGTTTGTCTGAACAGTTTCTGGGGGTGTCTTAAGTGGGTTTCCGCTCTGGTTACCCTGCAACCAGGCCCCTTGACAACATATTGAAGTACACCTGATTGAGATTTATCGGAACGCGAGGACAACCATGCTTAGGACCGTGCAGGCTGACGGCGCTGAGATAAGTCCCCCGCCGAAAATCGGCGGCATATAGAGTCGTTATCGAACTTTGTCAGTTTGGGGGCGTAAACCGTTCTACCTTCGCGGATCGCGCGCGAACCCTCAAACGAGTCACGAAGCAAAACCCAATCCAGGCGGGTATAGCTGAAATTGGCGTGTTCGTTTTGAACGCCGGGTTGTGGTGAGTTTTGGCGTGCCATCCTTCGTGAATCCCCAGTTCGCTGAACGAGCGACGCATGGGCCACGGGCCGGTGCGACTAGATGACTTTGAGGGGTGCGCCTCATGGATATCGTGAATTCGACGATAGCCAGCGCCTGACCGCGCTCGCGGGATTGATTCGTCCAGAAAACCGGACGCCCCATGGTGGCCCCAAAATGGCGACCAGAACGTCGATCAACGATAAAGCCGACAGCATCGGCGTGCCCGAAATTTTGCTATCGCACTTATGTTATCACGAAATGGCCGTTAATCGGTCCTCTTTAGATTGGATCAACCTTCCAGCGGCCGTCATAAGCAAGAAAAAGGGGCTTGAAACTGATCCGAGCCACACCTTTCAGGTTGGAAGAACCTAACATAGAAAACCCCAGCCAAATGCAGGCCGCACTTGATAGAACTGTTTTTTCCAGTTTCGTGCGTGACAGGTTCGCCTGTCTTGAAGGTGCCGTCGACCCGAGTCATCCGAAAGCCATGGAAGCGTGTTCGATCATCTAGTCAAGCACGGCCAACATATGAGCCAGCAACGGTTTGAGAACAGGTTTTGAGTGGCGGTCGCAGGAGGGCGCGATTTCGAAGCCAATTATTATCGACTTTGTTACCGAGTTTAGGCTTCTGAGCCCCAACGTTTTCGCGTCTATCCGTCAAATCAATAGCTTAATTGAACGATGGTGGGCCCGGAGGGACTCGAACCCCCGACAACGCCGTTATGAGCGGCGCGTTCTAACCAACTGAACTACAGGCC
This sequence comes from Alphaproteobacteria bacterium, assembly GCA_028822575.1. The sequence continues at coordinate 7,167 of JAPKDN010000137.1, forward strand.
CATCACCATTGTTATGAGCACCATCGATCGGCGCGTCAACCGGGGTGGCGTTGACATTTTAAATTTCAAGCGAGCCTGCGATGAAGAGATGGGCGAATAGTGCCGCCGAGGCTCAAACCGTTAACAGGCACATTTTTTGCGGATTCCCAAAACAGAGCAAGATGTGGCTTTTCCGATCCAGGCGTCATCGCCCAGCCGGAGTCAGAAAAGGTCTGAGATTGTTGGAAGGGCGCCTGACTTTTAAGCTTGATGAGACGCACCAGGTATTTAGCGTCGGCCTCCGCCTGAACCACGCGTATGGGCATCAAGGCCACAGCGACCTCATCCGAAGAACGGCTGCGTGCCGAGCACGAGGGCTCCGGCTCCTACAACGGCACCAATCAGCGCCAGCTTCAACCATTGCCGTGTGTTCATGATGAACTCCTATTGGAGAATAGATAGCTCCTTTTTCAAATTTCAATCTAATATAGATATATATAATATCTTTATAAAAGATAATTAATATATGATTATAATAATATTTAGTTCTAATTTAAT
>JAPKDN010000138.1 GCA_028822575.1 Alphaproteobacteria bacterium
CCCACCCCGGCCGTAACAGGCCGGCCCCGGCGAGGAACCGGCGCTTTCCGGGCCGACCTTCAGAAGGCCTTGGCTGTCGACCCAGGCGATCGAGCCACCGCCTTCGCCAATCGATGTGACCGAAACCGTGGGGATATGGATCGGAAATTCGCCAATCATCTCGCCGACGCCGTATTGTGGCTCCCCATCAATGATGATCGCGACATCGGCGCTGGTGCCGCCGATGTCCAGGCTCATCGCCGCCTTGGCGCCGGTGCCTCTGGCGACACTCGCGGCCCCGATCACGCCCGACGCGGTTCCGGAGAGCAACATCTGGGCACAGTCGGTCTTACCCGCCTCCGCCGTCATTACCCCGCCATTCGACTTGGTGATCATCGCTTCCGCGGGAACGCCCGATCCCGTCAAAGCCTCCTGCAACGCACCCAGATAATGTGCCACGCGCGGTTGAACGTAGCCAGCGACCGTGGCGGTTACGGTGCGCTCGTACTCGCGGATTACCGGCCAAACCTCGCTGGCGAGAATCACATCGAGTTCCGGCGCCTCGGAGCGGATGATCCCGGCAACCCAGCGCTCGTGATCAGAATTTCGATAGGCGTGCAACAGCGCCACCGCCACCGCCTCGCCGCCAACCGCGCGCACACCCTCGATGGCGCGAAGTACGCTAGCCTCATCGACGGGAACATCGACCGAGCCATCGACAAGAATCCGCTCGGAGATGCCGAACACCCGGTCGCGGGTCACCAACGGTTCTGGCCGGACGGAAAACAGATCGTAGGGGTCCGGCATCTTGAGGCGCGCGACCTCGAGTACGTCCTCGAAATTCTCGGTGGTGAACAGGCACAAGGTCGCGCCCTTGCGTTGAATGACGGTGTTCACACCCACCGTGGTGCCATGGGTAAAATAGGAAATCGATGGCGCCTCGATGCCATATCGGGTCGCGATCTCCGCAAGTCCCGTCGTGACCTCGGCACCGGGTTGGTCCGGGCGCGAGAGCACCTTCAGGGTTACCAGCGCCCCGCTATCCTCGTTAAAGACGCAAAAATCCGTGAACGTCCCGCCGATGTCGACCCCGACCCGGTATCCCATGCTTTATCCCCAACTAAGATGCCTAGGGCGCCAGACCGGCGCGGGTCTAAACGGACTAGATCGCGCGTCGCCCCACGGTAAAGCGGACGCCTTGCGGTCCTATGGCCTCGGCATGGGAGCATCCCGCCGCCATGGTGAATTGGTCACCGACGCCGTAATGGGTCGCCTTGCCCTCGACGGTGATCTCGAAGCCACCTGATGTGACCATGCCCGATACGTCAAAATCGTGAGTATGTTCCTCGACAACGCTGGATGGCTCCACAGTTTTGGTTGCGATCTCGTACCCGCCAGCCAAGAGCTCAGCCTCGAATTTAACAATATTCAATTTGCGCACCACTGGAACTCCTTCTCCATTAATTGAATGAATGAGTTAATGGATCACCCCTCCGGCGGCAAGACCTCGAGAAGGAGTTGTGCTTGTTCCGCCGCTCCATCCGGATGAAGTGTCTCGATCGACCGGCCCGTCAAACCATGAAGCGCCCGGGCGGTAGCCTCCGTGAACAGCACCGTGCCGTCATCGTCAATCGCCTGAATCCCATCCCATGGCAGGGACGCGTCATTGGCCGCGACGGCCTGCTCCCTGGTCCAACCATCGGCGAGATCAAGGGCGATTTCATGCCCGTCGACGGTTACTGGATATCCACCGCTCAACCCCAAAATCCCCGGTAAATGTGTCCGGCTCGGTTCGGGTTCGGCGAATGCCCGTAACGCCGAGAGGCAGGCCGACGCAGTAACCCGGTTAAAGTGCAAGTCGTAGGGAAACGGAAAAGGTTCGCGCAGCACCCGATGACCTATTTCGCTCACGTCGCGACCATCGACACGGACTTCCAGAAGATAAGCGGGCAGTTCCTCCGACGGTTCCTCGCGCATGACGTAGTATTCGAACGCGTGTTGGGCGACCAGTCGAACCTCAACCAAGCGAGGGTCGACCGATAGAGCCGCACCAACGCCGGCCTGGATCTTGGGGATAGGCTCCTGCACATTCCCGACTCCGCAGTCCGGCCCATACCCGGATCGTTTTAGGCAAGCATTGATGACATCCGGAAAAGACGCCCCAATCCACAAACCCTCAAGATCGGCCTCGGCCATCCGCTCTCGCAACATGGCCATCGGCGCCAGATGCAAGCTCATCAACGCGGCAAAGGGCAAGGCGCCGGTCGCCGGGTCCTCAGTCCGCCACCAGGGACGCAGCGAAGGCGCGCTGAAAATCACATCGGCATTGATTGATCGAAGTTTGGCGACGCTAGACGGTTGGTTGAAGTTTAGTTCCACCGCCTCCAGCGTTGGAAAGAAGCCGTCGAGCCCGGCGCTGATCAAGGTACTGTTGACCCGCGCCAACGCCTTGCCGCCGGAGCGGCTGGCGACGACGATTCGTTGAAATAATCCGCTCCGCGCCGCGCCCTCCAGCACATGTGTGCCAAGTTCACCGATGGAGATAATCAGGAGCGTATCCATGGGAATTGCTCCCGATCCAACCGTTACCGCCTAGACCGCCACCCCGAAATCAATAACCGTACGGATCACCTTACCGGCCTTCATCGCGGCGAAGCCCTCGTTGATCTCCTCCAGCTTTATATGGTTGGAGACCATGTCGTCGAGATGCAGGCGGCCCTGCCGGTACAGCTCGATCATCCGGGGCATATCCACCCTGAAATGGTTCGACCCCATGGACGAGCCCTGGATCTTGCGCTCGCGCAGAAAATCGAAACCATGCAGTTCGATCTTCTCGCCGAACGGCACCATGCCAACGATCGTCGCGGTTCCGCCAAAAGCCAACATTTCGAAGGACTGCTCGGCCGTTTTTTTCATGCCAAGACACTCGATCGCGTGATGCACGCCACCGCCTGTCATTTCCTTGATCTGTTCGACCGGGTCACCGTCATTGGGGTTGACCAGATCGGTGGCGCCAAGCTTGGTGGCCAGCTGAAGTTTGGTCGGGTTAGTGTCCACGGCGATGATGCGCGCCGCGCCGGCCACATAGGCGCCGTTCACCGCCGCCATGCCGACGCCACCGCAACCGATTACGGCCACCGTCTCGCCCATTTTGACGGCCGCAGTCTTGGTCGCCGCACCAAAGCCCGTCATCACACCGCAGCCGATCAGCGCTGCGCGATCCAGCGGCATGGTCTTGTCTATCTTCACGACCGCGTTCTCGTGCACCAGCATCTGCTCGGCAAAGGAGGAAAGGTTGAAGCCGGTGTGTAGCTGCTCCGGCTTGCCCCATTCCAGACGTCGGGCTTTGCCCGGGGGCATTTTCACGTCTGTATTCGTGCACAGGACCGGGCGACCGGTGTTGCAGTTCTCGCAGGTGCCGCAGAACACCGAGAGACAGGTCACGACATGATCACCGGGCTGAACATAGGTGACCTCGGAGCCGACCTGTTCGATGATGCCAGCAGATTCGTGGCCCAGCACCATCGGGAGCGGGTGAGGGTACAGCCCTTCCATGAAATGCAGGTCGGAATGGCATAGTCCGGCAACGGCGGTGCGAATCAGCACTTCGTGCGCCTGGGGTTTGCGAACGCTGATCTCTTCGATCACCAGCGGTGTGTTTGGCTCATAAAGTACGGCGGCTTTCATTGGCGCGGCGCTCCCATGCTTTCGGACAGACAGTGGCGAACTGTTCCAGACCCGGCCCAAAAATCCAAGCAGAACCGTGATTGTCGCGCCCAACCGCCCTCAACCAAGGCCGATAGCTCGTGGAAACGGTCGCGCGGGCGGCTATGAAAAGCACAGTCGGTTTTGGATGCGGAAGGTTTGAGCCCATGGGCAAGACGCTTTTTCAAAAAATATGGGACGAGCACGTCATCCACGAGCGCGAGGATGGCAACGTCCTGCTCTATATCGATCGTCATCTGACCCATGATTTGCATCACCGTCAGTTTCCGGCTCTCAAGGCACAAGGCCTGACCGTGCGAGAGCCGGACAAGCTTTTCGGCGTTCCCGATCACAGTGTTCCCACCACCGCCAAAACCGTCGAGGATATTCCCGAGGGCGAGATGCGGGACACCGTCGTCGGCCTACAACGAGCGGCAGACGAATACGGCTTTCATCATTTCGGGATGACCGATGATCGCCATGGCATCGTCCATGTCGTCGGCCCCGAACAAGGCATCACCTTGCCAGGTATCACGCTGGTCTGCGGTGACTCTCATACGTCAACCCATGGCGCACTTGGCTGTATCGCCTTCGGCATCGGCTCGACCGAGGTCCAACATGTCATGGCGACGCAGACCCTTTGGCAGCGCAAGCCCAAGGCCATGCGTATCAACATTACCGGCCAGCTCGGTTTCGGAGTCAGCGGTAAGGACGTCATTCTCTCGGTGATCCGCCGGATCGGCGCCGCCGGGGGCACCGGATACGCCATTGAGTATGCCGGTTCGGCTATCGACGGGATGTCGATGGAAGGCCGAATGACGCTGTGCAACATGACAATCGAGGCCGGCGCTCGGTTCGGGTTGATCGCGCCCGATGACAAAGCCATCGCCTATTGCAAGGGGCGCCCGTTCGCCCCGAAGGCCAAAAAATGGGCTCAGGCCGAGGCCTATTGGCGGACGCTCGCCACGGATGCCGACGCCGAGTTCGACAGCGAGATCACCATGGATGGAGACGCGATAGCGCCGATGGTCACCTGGGGCAATAGCCCCCAATGGGCGCTCCCCGTTACGGAAGCCATTCCAGATCCGAGCATTGAGAGCGATCCGCTGGTGCGCGCCGATATGGAAGCGGCGTTGGATTACATGGCGCTCAAACCTGGTATGGTGCTGTCGGAGATCAAGATCGACACGGTCTTTATTGGCGCCTGCACCAATAGCCGGATCGAAGACATGCGCGCCGCCGCCGCCGTCGCCAAGGGCCGCTCAGCGAAAGCCCACACTTTGGTGGTGCCGGGGTCCGGTTTGGTGAAAAAGCAGGCGGAGGCCGAAGGCCTACACAAGATATTCATCGCCGCGGGCATGGAATGGCGTGAGCCGGGTTGTTCCATGTGTATCGCCATGAACGGCGACATACTCTCGCCAGGAGCACGCGCCGCCTCGACCAGCAATCGGAACTTTCGTGGTCGCCAGGGCCCCGGTAGCCGGACACATCTGTTGAGTCCCGCCATGGCCGCCGCGGCCGCCGTGACCGGATATTTTACGGATGTTCGAGATCTGCTCAAGGAGGACCCGGCATGAGCGCCAAGCCCAAATTGCCTCCCTTCACCACCTTCGCCTCGGTCGGGGTGCCCATCGATATCGCCAACTGCGACACCGATCAGATCATCCCCGGTCGTTTTCTGCGAAAGGCGGCGACAGACCCGGGTTATGACCGCATCCTGTTTCATGACCTTCGCTTCAATGCCGACGGCAGCGAAAAAGGTTTCATCTTCAATAAAGCCGTCTATCGAGGTGGGCGTATCTTCGTTACCGACATCAATTGGGGTTGTGGGTCCTCTCGGGAGCAAGCTGTTTCGGTGCTGACCGCCAACGGGGTGCGTTCCGTGATCGCCCCCAGCTTTGGTGACATACACTACAACAACTGTATCAAGAACGGCGTGCTGCCTATCCAACTCTCCTCCGAGGATTGCGCGACCCTGCGCGGGCAACTTCGCGAGAGCCCTGGCGCAGAAATCGCTATCGACTTGGACACTCAGAGTCTAACCGGCCCGGACCAAACCAGCTACGGCTTCGAGATCGATCCGTTCGACAAACACCGGCTTTTGAACGGCCTGGACGATATAGGGATAACCCAGGAGTTCGAGGATAAGATTGCAGGTTTCAAAAACAACTACAGCAGCAAACACCCCTGGGTGGCGTAACGGCTACTTTGATCCGACACTTAATTGAAAGGACACCTCCCATGACCAAGCGCTTGCAGGACAAGATCGCGATCATCTCCGGTGCCGGCTGTGTCGGCCCCGGCTGGGGCAATGGCCGGGCCACCGCCTTTCGCTTTATCGAGGAAGGCGCGAAGGTCTTCGCCGTCGACCGTTCGGAAAGCGCGTTGGAAGAGACCGTTCAACGTACCGCCGAACTCGGCGTCGAGTTGCCAACGCATATCTGCGACGTAACCGACAGCGCGTCCGTTAAGGCGATGGTGGATGCCTGCATAGCTAAATTCGGTCGGGTCGATATCCTGGTAAACAATGTCGGCGGCTCGGCCGCCGGTGGCCCGGTGGAAATGGCCGAGGAAGTGTTCGACTCCCAAGTCGATAGTAATCTGAAAAGCGTGTTTCTAACCTGCAAACATGTACTGCCGATCATGGAAGCCCAGAGCAGCGGCGTGATCGTTAACCTTGCCTCGACCTCTGGCATCCGCTGGACCGGTTCGGCCCAGGTCGCCTATGCGGCGACCAAGGCCGGCGTGATCCAGCTCTCGAAAGTGGTTGCCATGCAATATGCCGACAAGGGAATCCGGGTGAACAGTATCGTGCCCGGCCAATTACACACACCGATGGTCGAAGCACGGCTCGCGGGTCAACGCTCCGGCGGCGATGTGGAAAAGCTCTTGGAACAACGGCTTGCCCGTATTCCCCTCGGCTTCATGGGCGACGGACGCGATACGGCTAACGCTGCCGTCTATCTCGCATCGGATGAGGCGCGTTGGGTGACCGGGACCGAGATCGTTCTGGATGGCGGCATGTCGGTTCGCGCGGGCTGAACCAAGGGAAACAATAATGCAGTTTGAAAATATCCTGGTAACCGGCGCCGGCGGCCTAATGGGCGGCTATGTGATCGATGAGCTGAAAGGCCGCTGCAAGCTGTCAGGACTCGACGTCCTTCCCGACAAAAGCAATATCCCTCATATCACCGACACAATTCTCAATCCTGAGGCCACCGCAAGGGCTTGCGAGGGCATGGATGCCGTGGTCCATGTCGCCGCAATCCCCAATATCTGGAGCGGAACCGGCGACGAGATCATTCACACCAACGTCACCGGCACTTGGAACGTATTGAAAGCCGCCGAGGAGGCGGGAGTACGGCGCGTAATCGTCACCTCAAGCGATTCTGTGGCCGGTTATACGGTTCTCTCCGGGTCAATGATCCCGCCCGACTATCTTCCAGTTGACAGCGCGCACCCTCGGCGGCCGACCGACCCCTATGCCCTTAGTAAAAAGCTCTGCGAGGAGATGGCCCGGAGTTTTGTCGATCGTGGCGCTTTTGAGGTCGTGGTGATGCGCCCGGTCTTCGTCCTTTATCCGGACATGGAGGGCGAGGTGAAAGCCCGGGCCGCCGACCCCGTGGGCTATCAATGGCCGGCCGCCGGCGGCCACAAGCCCCCCGGTGGCGGTGCCATGCTGCACTATATCGACCCCCGGGATTTGGCGATTGCCTATCGTCTGGCGTTGGAGTTAGAGAATCCAGGGTTCGGACCCTATTTTCTCTGCGGCCCCAATATTCTAGCCCCCGAGCCGACATTGGAGAGATTCAAGGCGAAAGCCGGCGTGGAAGAGATCGATGTACGGGTCCTCGGCATTTACGAAGATACCCCCTATGCACCACTGTACGATCTTAGCGAAGCCGAGACCGGCCTAGGTTTCAGAGCGATCCATGATCTGCGAGACACGTTGCTCAACAAGCGTTAACTGTCGGACGAGTGACTAAAACTTCGAGAAACCGAGCAATTCATTCGAAG
>JAPKDN010000139.1 GCA_028822575.1 Alphaproteobacteria bacterium
GACGGTACGGTATACGCCACGGCGCAAGGGCCGATCTCGATTGGTGGTTTCAACCTCGGCGGCGGAGCTGCTGGATCGGTGCGCAAGAATCACACGGTGGTAGGTGCGGTGCCGAACGGGGGAATCGTAGTTGAGGAAATGTTCAAACAGGAAGAACTGGATAAGGATGTAACGCTAATGTTGTACGATGCGGATTGGACGACGGCCTCGCGTGTGGCCTTCGCCATCGGTGAGCACTTCGGCGAGGGGGACTTGGCGCATGCGATGGACCCGGGAACGATTGTGGTGGCACTTAACTCCATGCGCGGTCAACCTGACGCGATCGTCGATTTCGTCGCCGAGTTGGAAAAGGTCGAAGTGATCCCCGATCTGCCAGCCAGGGTAGTCGTCAACGAACGCACCGGCACGGTGATTATCGGCGAGAACGTATCGGTTTCGGCTGTGGCTATGTCGCATGGTAGTCTCCAACTAAAGATCCCCGGTGATGACGGTGGCGATGCTTTCGGTGGCGAGGCCGAAGTAGTCGAGGAGCCCGATCGCCTGCATCCGATCATCAATTCGTTCGACGTCGGGGCTATGCCCACGGTGCGGGAATTGGTGCGCAATCTCAACGCATTGGGTGTTACCCCGCGCGATTTGATCTCGATTTTGCAGGCGTTGAAGACGGCCGGTGCATTACGCGCCGAATTGATCATCCAGTAGGAGGATGGCGACGTGAACGATTTAATGAACATTGCGACATCGCTGAAGGGGACGAATTTCACGGGTAAGCAGAAGACGGTGGATGTCAAATCGTTTCGGGGGGCCGAGACCATCGAGGAGCGGCGCGAAGCGCTCAGGGAGTCGGCCAAGCAGTTCGAGGCGGTCTTCGTTCACCAGATGATCTCGGCGATGCGTAAGACCGTTAGCGAATCGAGTCTGACGCCCAAGAGCAATGGCCAGAAGATTTTTGAAAGCATGTTGGATGAGGAGTGGAGTAAGAAACTGGTGAATAAATCCGGGTCAGGGAGTCTGAGCGAGATACTCTATCGGCAATTGAGCGCCAATATGGGGCTTGACGAGGCGGAAGACAGCGCCAAAACGCAGGATCAGTTGTGGCCTGCTCCGCCACCGGTGTTGCCAATAAAAAATAACGGAACACAGAAATGAATGACCCGGTATTGATAGAGTTGATCGCAGTGATCAACGAGGAAGTGCGCACCTTCCATCGGTTGCTGACATCACTGCAGGAAGAGCAACGGGTCATCATCGAAGACGACTTGGAAGGCATCGAGGAGATTGTCGCCGAGCAACGGCAGTTGGCCGTCTACGCCCACCAGATCGAAGCTCGGCGCATCCAATTGGTCAAAGAGTTGGCGTTGTGCCTGGATTTGCAGCCCGATAACGTGAGCTTGAGCCGTTTGGTGGAAGTGTTAGAAGGACCGCACAGCGAGGAGTTGGCGAATATGCGCGGACAATTACTCGAGCTCAACAGCCAGATTCGCGCGACCAGCGAAAACAATGCTTTTCTCATCCGTCAGTCGCTGCGTTATACTGACCGTTGCCTAGATATTCTCACAGGGCAACAGGTCGAGCGCCGCGTTTACGGGCAATTCGGCAAAGCCAAACGCAGCGCCGGCGAGCGTTCGCTATTGAACCAGACCGCCTGAGGAAACAAGCATGGCCATCACTTCATCCGCAAGCCACGGCATCGAGATCGGCCGCCGCGCCCTCCAGGCGCAACAGGCGTCGCTCAACGCGACCGGGCACAATATCGCCAACGTCAACACGCCGGGTTTCTCGCGGCGTCAGGTTCGTTTGGAAAATGCCATCTCCAGTGGGCAGAACGGTATTGGATCCGGTGTCGACCTGGAGGGGGTGGCCCGCCAGCGCAGTCGTTTCATCGATGCACAGATGCGGGTGCAGCAGCAGGTCTTGGGTCGTTGGGAGGTTTTAGAGAGCGCGATCGGCACTATCGAGGCGGTGTTCAATGAGCCGGCTGGTGCGGGGTCGAGCGAGGCGGGAACGATTTTCAACGAGCCGTCGGGTTTGGGGCTTTCGGGTTCGTTCAGCCGCTTTTGGAACGCCTGGCAGGATTTGGCGAATGTACCTGAAAGTGGTGCGGCCCGCGCGGTGGTGCGGCAAGAGGCCGATTTCATGGTGACCACGCTGCACCAGTATCACGACAAGCTGCGCGATGCCCGCAATGGGATGGACGCGGATGTAATGGACGAGGTCTCCGATATCAACGAGATGCTCGACCAGTTGGCCGATATCAATTCGCAAGTGCCACGCGCCTCTTTTGATGGCGGGGATGCTGGCGACCTGAAGGACCGGCGCGATTTGATCATCGACGAGTTGTCGCGGCGGGTGGATATTTCCCTGACGGAGAGCGACAATGGCCAGATTTCGGTATTGTTGGCCGGGCACAATCTCTTGCAAGGGGACCATGTTGTTCACTTGCAGGTACGTCAGACGGTCGATGATGGTACGTCGGTCAGTCAGGTCCACTACGCGGACGACGGGACACGGGCACGGATCAGCGAAGGCCGCTTGCGCGGTCTGATCGAGGTCCGTGACAATGTCGTGCCAAAGTTGTTGACGAACCTCGACGAGATGGCGGCGGGCTTGGTCACTGAGATCAATGCTTTGCATCGCACGGGCTTCGGCAAGGACGGCGGAACGGGCGTCAATTTTTTTGATCCAGGTAAGATTGACGCTAGTAATATCGCTGTCGACAACGCCATCCTGTCGAATCTCAATAATATCGCCGCCTCGGCCGATGGCAATACAGGTGATAATGGTATGGCTCTGGCGCTGAGCAGTTTGCGCAATGGCAATATTCTCTCCGACGGCACTCAGACGATGGAGGGGTTTTACTACGAGATGTTGGGCGAAGTCGGGGCGTTGAGCGGCGAAGCGCAGACCATGGCCGAGAACCACAGATTGTTTTCCTCGCAGATCGAGAATCGTCGCCAAAGCGTGCAGGGCGTTTCGCTCAACGACGAGGCATCGCAGTTGATGCTTTTTCAACGCGCCTATCAGGCGGCGGCACGTACAGTGTCGATCATTGACGAGTTGTTGGAAGTTACGGTCAACATATGATTTGTCGCCGGGAAGTTCACTGTCCATTAACCGATGGACTTATTTTAAAGAGGCCCCTATATTTGGGGCGTTTGAGCAGGAGATAGCGCCATGCGAGTCACGACGGGGATGGCAGTGGGCACCCTGACGAACAATTTAGGCCGCTCATACGAGCGTATCACGCGTTTCCAGAACGAACTGTCTTCCGGTACGCGCCTGAATAAGCTCTCCGACGATCCGGCCGGAGTCGAACGCTCGCTGGCGTTGCGCTCGGAACTGCGCAATACCGAACAGTTTCAAAAGAATATTGGCGACGGAGTGGGTTGGTTGCAGTTGAGTGAGGCGACCCTCAATTCGCTCGAAACACTCTTCGTCGAAGCGCGTGGGCTGGCTGTGCAGGGGGCGACGAGCACTTACAATTCCTCGCAGCGCAACGCCATCGCCGACCAGGTCGACCAGTTTCTCGAGCACGCCGTTAGCTTGAGCGAAGCTCGCTATCGGGGGCGTTATATATTTTCGGGGACCCAGACCGGCGGCGTGCCCTATATGCCGAATCGCGATGAGAACGGCAACGCCCTCGATGTCAGGGCTAGCGGCGACGCGACCGGCAGCATTGAGCGCGAAGTGACTGACGGGGTTATTATGCAGGTCAATATCCCGGGCAGCGAGATTTGGGAAGATCCCAAAGACATCCGGTTGCCTTTGAATACCTTGGCTCGCGGGTTGGGCGCTGAGGATCGGGCGCAGTTGGACCAGGTCGTCGGGCAGGACCAACAGCTCGATATGGATCGGTTGAACGCGCTATTGGACGGAACAGAAGTGGTGGACCCGCCGATTAGCGAGGCGGTACATGAGGTTTTGGTGCAGGCGCGTGACTCGTTTGAGGATCAGCAGACCAACCCATTCGACGTGTTGATCGAACTGCGCGACGCTTTGCGCGACAATAATGTCGATGACGTGCGGGGCACCTTAAACAAGTTGGCTAATGTGCGCGAGAACATCTCCTCGGTTCGTGGGCTGATCGGCGCCCGGGTTAATCGCATGGAGACGACCCAGAACGTGCTCGACCGCATTTCTGTGGAAATGACTTCAATACTGTCTGCCAATGAAGACGTTGATTTGGCTTCTACAATTGTGAATTTGCGTCAAGAGCAAGATGTATTTCAGGCGGCTTTGGCCTCCGGGGCCTCAGTGATTCCCCAATCGCTGATGGACTTCATCTAATGAGTGATCTCTCTCCCTCTAGCGCGCTCCCTGCGCTGAACATTTTAGACGAGCGTGAGCTAAGAAAATGACGATCGCCGCGTATTCAGGGGATCCTAGGATGAGCGAATCAGATAAGGTAACATTTCAGAACGCCAAGTTCGGCGAGGTGACGATCGAACGCGGAAACGTGCTGAGCTTCCCATATGGGTTGCCGGGTTTCGAGCGCCACCGAGACTATGGACTGGTCGAAGTTGAAGAGGAGGTGCCTTTTATACGCCTTCTGGCCCTTAACGAACCCCGTCTCGCGTTCGTACTGGTCAACCCGATGCTATTATGGCCCGAATACGATCCGGACATAGGGCAGGAGGCTTTGCAGAGCTTGGGGATAGGACAGCCCGAGCACTTGGCGGTTTATTGTATCGTAACCTTGAGCAGCGAACCAGGACAGGTTACGGTAAACCTCAGGGGACCGATCTGTATCAATACCGAGACGATGCAGGCCAAGCAGATGATTTTGGTGGACGAGCGCTATCATACTAGGCACTCGATTATGGAAGCTAGCAGTCAGGAAGCCTAGCGCATTTAGGTCGCTTGGAGCGACCGTTTTAATCAGGGAAGATTCGTTATGCTCGTGCTAACGCGTAAAGCAGGCGAAAGCATTGTCATAGGCAGCGAGATCCGGGTCACTGTGCTCGAATTGCAGGGACGCCAGATCCGCCTAGGGATAGAGGCGCCGTCTGAAATATCGGTTCATCGGGGTGAGGTCTACGAGCGAATCCGCGAGGAAAACGAGCGGGCCGCACAGGGGGACCAGCAAGAGCTCAAGGCGTTGAGCCAAGCGCTGAAAAAAGGGAGCGGCTGAACGAGGTTTGTACAGGAGGCTGCAAGGATGGGTCTGTCGATAAGGATGACGATCGGACGGGAGGGCGTGCCATCACTTACATGCAGAAGTCCACTAATTTTTACCGAGCACTGGGTTCTAACCCGTGCGAAGCTCGGTTGCGGTACTTGGCCCACACAGGCCATCCCTTCCACTTAATTCACCCACAGCAAAGTTCGCAAAAGACCTGGCGCCGTGCCTTTTTGTCGTCGCCATCGATACTAGGTCTTTCCCTATCTCCGACGGCTAAAATGGCTATATCTCCGACGACTATCGCTAGCTGTGCGAAAAACCGCAGGCAGGTCCCGTTTGGCAGATTCTGGAGGCCGAATGGGGTAGCAATACCCGGCAGGCGATCGAGCAGCACTTCATTCGCGATTGCGCACCGGTCTGAATCACAATTGTTATCCGGTCTGTGCTGCTGGGGATCGGGGGCGCGTTGTCGACTGTAACTGTTGCCCCCCGAGTCAGTATCGCCATACCAGTCTACAATAAAGCCGAATTTACCGAAGCTTGTCTTTATGGCGTGGCAGAAAATACGGATGACGACCCCTCCTATGAGGTGATTGTCATCGACAATGCCTCAGCCGACTGGACGAAATATCTGCTGCACGCTTTCGAGGGGGATATCCGCGTTGAATACAACGACGAGAATAAGGGATTCGCCCGGGCTAACAATCAGGCAGCGGCCATGGCGAGCGGGGATTACCTACTCTTCCTCAACAACGATACCGTGCCGCAACCGGGGTGGTTGCGTGAAATGGTGGGCTTGGCCGATTCAGATCCGTCCATCGGCATTGTCGGTTCGAAGTTGCTCTATCCAGAAACAGGCAAGATACAACACGCCGGCATAGAATTGATCAATGGCGTTCCCGACCATATCCATCGAGAGGCCGCTGCCGATGATCTGCGGGTTAACGCGGTGCGCGACTTCGATATGGTGACCGGTGCCTGCATGTTGGTGCGCCGGGGGCTTTTCGCGGAACTGCAGGGTTTTGACGAAAACTTCCTCAACGGGGTCGAAGACGTCGATTTATGCCTTCGAGCGCGAGAGAAAGGGTGGCGGGTCGTCTATTGCCCGACGAGTGTCGTCGAACACCACGAAGGCAGCAGCGAGAAGCGTTACGATCATGTGCGCGAGAATCTGCAGCGCTTTGTCGACCGCTGGCAAGGGCGTTTTGACGCTGAAGGCAGATTGATGGTCGGCGGTAAAGAGGCGATTTCCGCGACGCGAAACGTGCGAGGGGTGGTACCCAAGCCGGTGGCCGTCCAGTCGCGGCTCTTCCGCGGGAATTGGGAAGGGTCGTTTCTAGTCTATTCGAGTTTGGCCACGGTCAATCGCGAATTGGTCTTAGCGCTGTTGCGGAGTGAGAAATTCGAGTTGGGTTTGTTGCAGGCCGAACCCAGTGAGCGAGCGGAGGTCGCAATCACTTCCCGCTTGTACCCGGTCGCCGAACGGCTGGACAAAGCGTTAGACGGCGAGGTCGACTTCCATCTGCGCCACCATTGGCCGCCGAATTTCAGCCGCCCCCCGGCCGGGAAGCTGGTCCTGGTGCAGCCTTGGGAATTCGGACGGATTCCCAGCGAATGGGTCGAGCCGATCCAACAGAACGTCGACCAGATATGGGCTTATACCAGTTATGTTCGCGATTGTTATATCGCCAGCGGCATTGATCCGAATCTCGTGGAGGTCGTTCGTCTTGGGGTTGATCCGGAGCGTTTCCAGCCAGGCCTTAGTGGGTTGTATTTGCCTACCGAAAAGACCTTTAAATTCTTATTTGTCGGCGGGACATTAGAGCGCAAGGGCATCGATTGTCTGCTCAAGGCCTATCGCGAAGCCTTTACCCCGGAAGATGACGTGTGCCTGGTGATAAAAGACATGGGCACCCGTACTTTCTATGAGGATCAGACGGCGGGTGAGCAGATCCGCACATTACAAAATGATCCTCACTGCGCCGACATTCTCTATTTGATCGAAGATCTTCCGGAGGCCGATATCCCGAGTCTGTACAGCGCGTGCGATTGCCTTGTGCATCCCTATCGCGGGGAGGGTTTTGGCCTGCCCGTCGCCGAGGCCATGGCCTGCGGGTTGCCAGTGGTGGTGACGGCGGGCGGGGCCTGTGACGATTTTTGCAATGAGGATACCGCCTATCTGGTGTCTGCGCGGAGGGTGCCGGTCAGGTTGCCCGATGAGATGGAATTGGCGGGCGACCCATGGGTACTCGAACCGAACCCCGACGAGCTCAAGGCGAGATTGCGCACGGTTTTTGAGCGGCGGGAGGAGGCGGAGCAGCGGGGGAAGGCAGCGGCTGAACATATCGCGGCGCACTTTACTTGGCAAGATGCCGCGGAGGATGCCCAGGCGGCGCTGACGAAGTTGCGGCAGGCAACTTCGTCAACGATGGAGCCTGTGGTCGCTCCGGCGTTGGCAATAAGAGCTATGCAGCAATTGGCCTCGCCGGTACAGGCGCCGTCCGTAGAAATTACGCTCGTCGTGCTTGGTGATGTGGCCGAAGAAACCATCGATGAAGTAATGGTCGGTTTGGG
>JAPKDN010000140.1 GCA_028822575.1 Alphaproteobacteria bacterium
ATGCCGCGACCCTGTAACGCGTCAGCCGTGGCCGCGTTGGTGATATCGGGGCGGTGTAAACTCAGTATCCCCGAACGGGCGCCGGGTTCCATCGGGCTTCGGATCTCGAACCCGTTTGCCCTTACCCCGTCGGCAAGGCGATCGGTCAGCGCTAGAATACGGCTTTTGATACCGGAGAGCGTATAGGCCACGATCTCCTCCAGACGTCGCGCCAGCCCAAAAAGCCCCGCCGCGTTTACGGTGCCCGGCTCGAACCGGCTTGCATCATCGGGAAGATCGATCTCTCGGTTGAAGGCGAAAGGGTCATTGACGCTGCGCCACCCCAACTGAGTGACGCGGGTCCATTCCAGCATTTCGTCCGACAAAGCCATGAACCCGATCCCAAGCGGCCCAAGCATCCATTTATGGGAACTCACCACCAAGGCGCCTATCCCCATCGCATCGCCACCGATCGGGACCGCGCCGACGCTCTGTGTGCCATCGACCACCAGCAGCGCGCCGCGCGCATGGGTGATCTCGGATATCGCCGCGAGGTCGTCGCGAATCCCGTTGAAGTATTGCACTTGGCTGAGAGTGACGATCCGGGTGCGCGCATCGATGATCTCACTGAGAGCCTCCGGCGTTGTCCGACCGTCAACCAATTTCATACGACGCAGTTCCACGCCCTGCCTCTCCAGGGCGAGCCGGGGCAGAAAGTTCGACAGAAATTCCATCTCCGAAACGATGACATCGTCGCCCTCTCGCCACGCCTGACCATTGGCCAGCAGCGACACACCATGTGAGGTGTTCTGGATGAAGGCAATGCGTTCCGCGCGGGAGCCGACAAGCCGGGCGGTGGCGGCGCGGCATGCCGTGTAGACCGGCTCGAAACGCGCGATCGCTTCTCCATGATGAAATGCCTGGGTTTCAGCCTTTTTTTGAACCGCGGCCAGAACATCACGCGAGATCGGGCCCATCGCCGCGTGGTTGATGTAGTTCACACGCTCGCTGATCGGAAACGCGTCGCGAAGCGATTTTAGAGGGATCGCGGGGTCACTCATTGGCGAGTTCCATCATCACGCCAAACAGCACCTCGGCCCCCGCCATGAGATACTCGGGGGCGGTTGCCTCGGCCGGATTATGAGAGATGCCCCCAATTGACGGTGTGAAGATCATCGCTGTCGGGCAGATCCATGCCATCATCTGGGCATCATGGCCAGCGCCGGAGGTCATGCGCCGGCATGCATAGCCCTTGGCCCGGGCGTGATGCTCGATCTTCTCGACGAGGCCCAAGTCGAAGCGTACCAACCGTCGAGTGCTGACTTTCACACTCTCCTGGACCGCCAGCTCCCGCAGGTACTCGTCCAATCGCCGCTCCGCCTCGGCCAGGACGTCGTTGTCGGCGTTTCTGAGATCAACCGTAAGCTTGGCGCGCCCTGGCACGACGTTGATGATATTCGGCTGAAACTCGATCGTCCTGATAGTGGCGACCTGCCCTCAACCAAGGTCCGTGGCGGGCTTTCGCGCGAAAACCATAAGCGTGCCGGCGCAATACCCGGTATCACGCCTTAGGTGCATGGGCGCTGTGCCTGCGTGGTTCGCCTGGCCTTCCAGGACCACCTCGGTCCAGGAAATACCCTGAAGAGCCTCGACCACGCCGAGCGTGACGCTTTCACGCCCCAAGATGGGGCCCTGCTCTATATGAAGTTCGACGAAAGCGTGGGGGATTATCGAGCCAACGGGCATCGCACCGCCATAACCGATCCGTTCGAGTTCACCACCAAGACGCAGGCCCTGGGGATCGCGGGCCTCCAACGCCTGATCAAGGCTCATGCCACCGGCGTGGACCAGCGATCCCATCATATCCGGTTGGAACCGCGCGCCCTCTTCGTTGGTGAAGGCGGCGACCGTAATCGGCCTCGCGGTCTCGATCCCCCGGTCGTTCAGGATTTCAATGATCTCCAATCCCGCCAGCACGCCGAACGCACCGTCGAGCCTTCCGCCATTACCCACGGCATCGAGGTGTGAGCCGGTCATGGCCGAAGGTAGATCCAACCGCCCGGCCCGCGTGCCGAATATGTTGCCAATCCCGTCGGCTTCCACATCCAACCCGGCGGCGCGCATTCATCATCGCTATTCCGCTGGGTCGGGTATTTTCTTGGCGGCGGTATCAGGGATCATATCCGCCTCGTTTAATTCTTCATTGAGGCGCCGGGATGCCGTGACCCGAGCGGCCGACAGTCGAGCGAGCCCAAGATACGCGATCGGCGTCATATACAGCGTGAACACGGCGGCCAGGCCAAGGCCGCCGAACACCACCCAGCCGATCGCCGACCGCGCCTCGGCGCCAGGGCCGCTGCTCAGGATCAGCGGCAGACCGCCGAGGATGGTCGAGATCATGGTCATAGAGATCGGCCGGAGACGCACGGCCGCCGAACGCTCGATCGCCTCGCGCACGCCGAGGCCTTGGTCCCGCAATTGGTCGGCGAATTCGACCACCAGAATACCGTTCTTAGCCATCAGGCCGATCATCATCACCAGACCAATCTGCGAGTAGATGTTGATCGAGGTCCCGGTTAGCAAAAGCGCGTAGACGGCTGCGGCGATGCCGAAGGGTACGGTGATGACGATAATCGCGGCGCTGGTCAGGCTCTCGAACTGCGCGGCGAGCACCAGGAAAACAACGATAAGCGCTATGGCATAGGTGATCGCGACGTCGCGCTCCGCCTCTTCCAGGGCCTCGGCCTCGCCCAACAGGATCATCTCGACATCCTCGGGCAGGACCTCGCGGGCTAAGGCCTGAACATCGGTGATCGCGGTTTTCAGGTCATAGCCATCGCCAATATCAGCGTCGAGTTCAACGGCGCGGCGCTGCGCATGGCGATCAAGCTCCGCCGCGACCCCGGATTCGTGCAAGGACACCAGGCTGGACAACGGCACAAGGTCTCCGGCGGTCGTCCGAACGTATAAATTGACCAGATCGGTCGGGTCCCGGATCGCGCTGCCCCTAGCCTCCAGCATGATCGGGATCGCCTCGTCCTTGATGTTGAGGTCGTCAAGCTCGTACCCGTCGATCATTACACGCAAGGTCGCGGCCAGATCCCCCAGGAGGATCCCAAGATCCGAGGCGCGCCGACGATCAATCTTGATCGAAAGCTGTGGCTGGGTTGGTTGGTAGGAAACTCGGACGTCCGAAAGATTGGGCAGCCGGCCCTCGATCGCCTTGGCGAGATTGATCGCCACGTCATAGAGGTGGAGATAGTCATTCCCAACCAGCGCGACTTCCAGCCCACCGGCGGTGCTGCGCAAGCGCAGGCTATTGCGGCTGAACACCCGGACGCGCATGCCGGTCACCTGGCTCATCTTACCGCGTAATTCCCGAATAATCGTCTGTTGCGATCGGGCGCGTTCTTCCCAGGGAGCCAAGGTGACGTATACGAAATCCCGGTTCAGATCATAACGGCCGACGAAGTTGAACAATGTGGTGATCTCACCACTTTCGACATAGGGCCGAAGGATCTCCTCTACCCGTTCGGCTTGTCGGTCGGTATAAGCGAGACCTACCCCATCCGGGCCGGTTCCAAACACGGTGAACTTGCCGCGATCCTCCGACGGGACCAATTCCTGTTTCAAGGCACCGAAGGCCAGCCACGCGCTCGCCGCGAGGACAACCGCTATGGCGGAGATCACCAGCGGAGCCTCGAGTGCCCAGCGAAGCGTGATCTCGTAAAGCGCCGACAGACGGCGACCCAACCAGAGCACCGCGCCGCGTAAACCAGGGCTGCCGGGCTTCTCGTCACCAAGGCGAGCGGCCATCGCGGGCACCAGGGTCAGGGCCACGAAAGACGAGATCGCGACCGATACCGCCAGGACGAAACCAAACTCGCGAAACAGCCGACCCGCACTACTGGGCAGGAAGGAGATGGGCACGAAAACCGAAATCAAGGTCAAGGTGGTGGCGATCACCGCGAAGAATACCTGGCGGGAGCCCAGCACCGCCGCCGCCCTAGCGCGCAGCCCCTGGGCGCGTCGGCGTTGAATGTTCTCCAACACGACAATGGAATCATCGACGATCATGCCCGTCGCCAGAACCAGCGCCAGTAGCGTCAGGATATTGATCGAGAACCCCAGCAACCAGATCGCCGCGACCGAGCCAATCAGCGCGACCGGAATGGCGACGCAAGGGATCAGAGTAGCCGTGGGTGAGCCAAGAAAGACCCAGAGCGTGGCGATCACGATCAACACCGCCAGACCAAGACTGATCAGCACCTCGCGGATAGAGCCGCGAATGAACAGGGCGTCATCGGAGATGGTGATGATCTCTACCCGATCGAACCGGCTGTTCAACCGCTCCACCGCTTTGCTTACCCCATCTGATATCTTGATGGTATTGGACTGTGCCTGGCGGATGATGCTAACGCCGATAACCGGTTCGCCGTTTACCCGGACATAGGATTCCGGGTCCTCGGGGCCGAAGAACACGTCCGCCACATCGCCGATGCGGACCGGTTCCCGGATTACCAACGCCTCGATCTCGCGCGCGGTTTCCACCGTGGCGTCGGCGCGAACCAGAAGCTCCTGATCAAGCGAGGCGAAGCTGCCGATGGGAATATCAAAGGGGGCGGTGTCCAACACCTTGATCACATCTCCGACCGAGAGCTGATACGCGCTCAACCGGAGCGGGTCGACAACCACCCGCAAAAGTCGGCGCCGGTCTCCAAAAATCGTGACGTCCGCGACGCCCTCAACGGAGATCAGCGCCGGAACGATGTCCTTCTCAACGATCCGACTCAGCTCTTCCGCCCCAAGACTGCGGCCACTCACGGCCAATCGCACGATCGGACTTGAATCCGCGTCCGCCTTTACGACGGTCAACTGCTCGACGTCGGCGGGCAACGATCCCTCGATCCGGCTCACCGCCTCGCGCACATCCGTCGCGGCGACATCAAGATCCGTGCTCGGCGAGAACCGGGCTCTCATGCGAAAGTTGTTTTCCTCGCTGGAGGAGCGGATTTCCTTGACCCCATTGACCCGCGCCACCGCGCCCTCGACCAAACTGGTGACGGTGGCGTCCATGGTTTCCGGCGAGGCCCCCTGATAGATACCGCGAACGGTGACGGTCGGGCGGTCGATATTAGGAAGCTCGCGTACCTCGACGGCGATCAGAGCGGCCAACCCAGCGAGCACGATGAGCAAGCTAAACACTAGCACCAACAAGGGTCGGCGTACGCTGAGCGACGCCAGATCCTCGCGTTGTGGGCTCACGATCCGGTCTTCCCCGTGTCGACCGGAGCTACCGCGCGGCCTTCCCGCATACGGTGGAAGCCCTCGATAACGACTTGGTCACCGGGAGTGAGATCGGCGTCAACAAGGATGCTAGCTTCCTGACGCTGTACGATCGCCGCTCGGGTCTGACGAGCCTTGCCGTCTTTGACGACCCAGATGAAAGACCCGTCGCCGCCCCATTGAACAGCGATCTCCGGGACCACCGGATAGCGCGTGCCGACCACGTCCGATGTCACTCTGAAACTCATCCCGGGTCGTAGGGCATCGTCGGGGTTGTCCAGTTTGGCGCGCACCGCGAATGTCCGTGTCTTCTCATCGATCCGGCTTCCAACGTCGAAGACGTCGCCGACCCGTGACGCGTCTCGATCGGACCAAGGGTTGGCGCTGACCCGATCGCCCTTTTTAATCCTCCCCAGAAGCGCTTCGGGTACCTCGAACCGCACCAGCAGGGTATCACGTTGGTCTAACGAGGCGATCGCGGTGTCCATGTCGACCCGGTCCCCAATATCAAACTCGGTCAATCCAATCCGGCCGCTGAAGGGCGCGACCACGTGACGGTCGGCCAGCGCGACCTCGGCCTGTTTAAGCTCGATGCGCGCCACCTCGAGAGCGCTCATCGCGTCGTCATGGGTGGAATTCGATACCGCGCCGCTAGATTTCAGGCGCGCCAGCCGCTTGAAGGTGCGTCCCGCGTCGTCAAGCCGGACGCGGGCCAGATCAACCGCGAGCTGTTCGGCCTCGCTATCCAGTTCCAGCAGTATACGACCCGATTTGACCAATTGGTCGGCGGTGAAATGGATCCCGGTGATTTCCCCGGCCGCCGCCGGATGCAGCGTCGCCGAACGCAGCGCGCGAGCAGTTCCAACGACCTGAATGCGGATCTTCTCATGTGCGCTGGTGACCGCGCGCGCGACGATACCCACGGGTGGTTTCTTGCCGCCGTGCTTGGTGGCGACGGCTTTGACCGTGCCGAACGCGGGTATAAGATACAGCCAGGAAGCGGCAGCGGCGGCACCGATCAACCCGATTATTAGTACTTGTCGAAGCAAGGTCATGCGAGTTCGCGTTCCGCGGAGGTTGCCAAGGCGAGGTGTCCCGCGCCGACGGGATGATAATGCCGAACGCGCGGGCCTCCAACGCTCTTGAGAGGTCGGGATTTCTCGCGTGGGGTGACGTGGCCACAAAGTTTCCCTCGACGGGACCATCGCTCTATCCTTTGGCCGAAGAAAGGTTGGCGCCACCAATCAGGAATCAGGGACGGATAGCGTTGATGCCCGGCATGGATACGGATGTTTTGATTATCGGCGCGGGCCAGGCCGGTCTTGGGCTGAGCTATTACCTAAAACAGCAGAGTATCGATCATCTCGTCATCGACAAGGGGCGGCTTGGCAACGCGTGGCGGACCCAGCGATGGGACACCTTCTGTCTGGTCACGCCGAACTGGTCGATCCAATTGCCCGGCGCGGCTTACCGCGGTGACGATCCCGGTGGGTTCATGGGACGGGATAATTTCCTCTCATACATGGAAAACTGGGCCAATGCGTTCGGAGCGCCACTTCGGGAAGGCGTGGAGGCGTCCCGTATCGGACGGTCGGGTGACCATTTCGTGGTCGAGACCAATGCTGACGTCTATCACGCCCACGCGGTCGTGGTCGCCACCGCGACCCACCAGAAGCCGCGCCGACCTCGGAATATCGGGGAGCTCCCCCCGTCAATCAAACCAATCCACGCGACGGAGTACCGGAATCCCGATGCGCTGCCCGAAGGCGCCGTCATGGTGGTGGGGTCCGGACAGACCGGTGCCCAGATAGCTCAGGAACTTCGCGAGGCGGGGCGCAACACCTATTTATGCGTCAGCCACACCGGTCGGCTGATTCGCCACTATCGGGGACGTGATTGCATTGCCTGGCAGAACGACATGGGGCTTTTGGACCGCACGCCCGATATGCTGGAAGACCCAGCTCTCCGGTTTCGCGGTGATCCGCATGTCTCGGGAAAGAACGGCGGGCACACATTGTCGCTGCATGATTTTCATCGCGATGGCATCACCCTGCTCGGGCGGTTGGCGCGAGTGGAAGGCGGGCATGCGTATTTCGATGACACGGTGCGTGACGACATGGCCGCCGCCGACGCCGACGCCAACGCCTTCATGGCCAGCATCGACACATTCATCGACCTCTCGGGCCAGCCGGCGCCCGCGCCAACACCTGAAGAGCTTTCCGGCGGGCCGCCTAAAGATGATTGGTACGTGCCGGTGATCCGTGATCTTGATTTGGTAGAAGCTGGTATTGGCACGGTGATTTGGGCAACCGGATTCGCGTTTGATTTCTCATGGATTGACGCACCCGTTTTCGATGAATTTGGCTATCCCATCACCAACCGGGGCGCGACTTCCGTGCCTGGGCTATATTTCACCG
>JAPKDN010000141.1 GCA_028822575.1 Alphaproteobacteria bacterium
TAAGGCATCATCCTGGGTCGTCGACCGCCCAAGCTCATTCCAGTAGTTGGCGGTGCCGGGCCGGACTGCTACTGCCCATGCCGCTAGCCGGGTTGGAATGCCATCGATAGCCGTCTGATCGAGACAATTGGAGTGATTAAAGTAAACTTGCGCGTTCGCCGGCTCAGTGACCGATGCGCGTTTAAAAGATCGTCTGGCATCGAAGAAAAAGCCCAATGATTTTTGGCAATGACCGAGCGCGATATGTATTTCAGCGTTTATTCTGGTTGATGTAGGCGACCGGACTGCCACGCGGGCCCGCAAGAACAGGCAGGTTGCATCTCTCCAACTAGACCGTCCTAGATGGCAAAAGCCAACACCATATGACCCGATGGCATGGCTCGGGTCAACGAGTGTCGCCCGTTGGAAAGCCTGAATCGCCTGGTCGTATTGGGAACTATTCAGGAATGTGAACCCTACGGCGATTATTTCGGCAAACCGGTTTCTCATGTGGATGAAGCCTAACCTTTGTTCGAGATGCAGAAAAGATTAAACCTAGTAGACATTATTTACGGGTTTCCTATATCGATGACTCCGCTTTCCTCGCATTATCTAATTCGGCGTGTGAAGGCGCTAAGAGATTGGGGCAAGAATGGTCAGAATACTCAACACGGGCTTTATCCTCCTTTTAATGCTCATGGGTTGCGACGAGCAGGTCAATCCTGTCATTGGGGAATGGCGCGGTGCGATCACCGAGGACCAACGCAAGGGGCTAGAAATTCCAAAAGGTGCTATCGACGGTATGTTAGTCGCGACTTTCACGAAGTCGGATGCAGATTTGAACGGGAGGGTTTATCGGATAGAACACAAAAAGAACCAGGAAACCTTCTATGTAAATGTAATCGGAACAAACCGCACCATGGCTGTCAATTTCACGGATCCAAACACGATAAAATTGGGCTCTCCCCATCTCTTCAAGTCCAAGATCGTCGATTTGTTCCTGTCGCGGACGCCAATCGCGCCGTAAACATTGTCCGCCGTGGAGTACGTTTGATGTCCCATTCAAAAAGATATTTCGTTCAAGTGGCGCGAATCGCCGCCCAGATCGATCATGACGCCATAGAAAAGCTCGCCGGTGAATTGGTCGCTCTACGAGAGCGGGAAGGTCGATTGTTCTTTCTTGGTGTTGGTGGAAGCGCCGCTAATTGTAGCCACGCGGTGAATGATTTTCGAAAATTGTGTGAGATTGAAGCTTACACCCCCGTTGACAATGTCGCAGAACTGACCGCCCGAACTAACGACGAGGGATGGAAAACCGTGTTCGCCACATGGCTGCGCACAAGCCGGCTCCGCGCGAAAGACGCGGTTTTTGTCTTTTCGGTTGGTGGCGGTGACGCCGAACGCAATGTGAGCGCCAACATCGTTCTTGCGCTTGATGAGGCTAAGGCAAAGGGGGCTCGGATTCTAGGGGTGGTCGGCCGCGATGGTGGACACACTAAAAAGGTCGGGGACGCCATCGTGGTCGTGCCGGTCGTTGATAATTCCACCATTACACCGCATAGCGAGGCATTCCAAGCGGTGGTCTGGCACGCGCTATCCTGCCATCCAAAATTGATGCGCCAGGAAAACAAATGGGAAAGCCTCGGCTAAACGGCTCAGGCGAATCCAGCCACCGGCCCTCTTGTTTGGAGCTTTTGGAAATAGTCGATCAAGGCGGCGTCTCTGGCCTCCTCGCTGAAGTGCGCAACCGTCACCGCGCCAGCTTCGAGCATCGCGTTCGCCTCGATTGAGTCTGATCTAAGCCCGGTCACGGCCTTGGCCAAACCGTCGGCGGCTGCTTCCAGGGCGTCCTCCTTGATCCAGATCCCGTTACTTATATCCGCGTAGTCATCGCCACCGTCACCCGTGAATCCAACGACTAGGCACCCGGCTGCCATCGCCTCCAGGGCTGGCAGCCCGAAGCCCTCAAATCGCTGAAGGCTAAGGAAAATGGTAGACTTCGACAGCGCCTCCAACACCTCCGCGTGTGGTAGGTTTTCAATTCTGACCCAAGGGATAACCGCTAGGTGCGGGTGACGCAAGGCGAAGAGGTGCTTGATGACGTCGGATTCTAACGGGCGTTTGCGCGGTAGAGCGATGATCCGTTCAATCTTTTCCGAAGGGTTGGTGGGCACTTTCCCGATGGAGCATGGAATCACTGGCACATCCTCGGCAACGTTGTTCTCCATCAGGAAGCGCCTAATACGACTGGACGCGCAAAAGACGTCGGCCACACCTAGTTCTGCGTAATTTCGCGCCTCTCCCAAGCTATGCCTGCAATAGAAGTGATTCTGGACAAATACCACCTGCCAAAGACCTCCTCTCGCCGCCCTCACAAGATCGCGGGCCAAAAAAGTTTCAGGGCGAATAATGATATCATTGGCCCGGATGTTGATTGGGCCACTGAGAAATGGAACGTCGATGTCGAACGCGACCGGGCGTTGCTCCAGGTTTTTGGTGTAGGCGAAGGCATCGAACCCCGCCGTCCGAAGAACTCTCACATGTTCGAGCATCACTTTGATGCCCCCGGATGGCCCGGACGCGCGTGCCAAATGATATAGAATTCGACCGGTAGTAGGCATGAAAGATCTCGCGCCGACACTATGTCCATGGACGACGTTTCGTCCGCGAGCAGCTATATAGCTTGACTAAACCTGAGACCAGCACTCACTGGAAACAATGTCCGACTCTGACAACACGCCAATGGAACTGTTCGCGGCGGCGGACGCGGCGGCAGCGCGAGGCGAGATCGATCTAGCGATCGAGATGTTTCGCGAAGTCGCTCGACGGGCCCCGGGTGATTCTGCGAGCCTTACACGCGCCGGGCATCTGCTTATGCGGGTTGGTCGACCGGAAGAGGCGCGGGTAGTGCTTGACTTGGCATTGTCTCGGTATCCGGACAATGCGACGGCTTGGTTCCTGATTGGCGAGGCCCAGGAACGTGAAAAGGACGTCGATGCGGCACGCCGTGCATTCAAGCAGGTCATACGTTTGCGGCCGAACCTCCCACTAGCTCATTCCCGATTGGGTCAGTTTTTGCGGAACAGTGGCGCCGTGGCAACTGCGATCCCAGCATTTCGCGAGGCCGCGCGCCTGCAACCCGACAATGTACGGCGTCACGCTGAACTGGCGAGCGTTCTTTATGAAGCGCGTCTAACTGAGGAAGCTGTTACCGCGTTTAAAAAGCAAACGATACTCGCGCCCGAGGACCCAGAGGGACACTATAATATCGCTATCGCCCTGCCCTTGTTGGGCGCACGCGAAGCGGGGCTCCGAGAGTTTCGACGGACAACGACCTTAGACCCGCTAAGCGGCGGTGCATGGTCACGAATCGCAAGGTTATCCGCACGCCTTGTTCCGGGCGCCGACACGTCGGGGCCCGATCGGCGGGCGATGGTTCTCGCGCCGGATGACCACGAACCCTTGCTGCGGCGGGCCGCGTCCAGCACAACGCTGGCCATGGGGCTCATCTTCCGCCGCCGTGTCCTGGTGCTGGCGCCAGATATTCTGGCAAACCGGGTGCGCCTCGCTGGGTTGTTATTGAAGATGGGCAAGTTTCGCGAGGTCATGACATTGCTTCGGTCGGTTGTCGACGTGCCGCGGCCGGCGGAGGCTGCGGTCGATGCTTATCGACGTGCCTGTGTCGAGGCCAGGGAACCGTTACCCGCTTGGTGTCGCACGGCGTATCAACGATGGCTGTCGGAATTTGACCCGAGAGCGGGGAATCCGGGAACGAGGCGGGAAACAGCCGAAGCGGTAATATCCGTCGTCATGCCGGTATGCGATCCGCCAATAGAATTTCTACGTCATGCCATCAATTCGGTTATCACTCAGAAATATCCAAACTGGCAATTGTGTATCGCTGACGACGCTTCGCGCGATCCCGAGGTTCGGGGGGTTTTAGAGGCCGCGGCGCGCGACCCCCGGGTCCAAGTCACATTTCGTCAGGAGAGAGGTCATATCTCGGCGGCAAGCAACACGGCGTTGGAGACGGCCACAGGTGACATTATCTGTTTCCTGGACCACGACGATCTCCTCGCGAGCAACGCTTTGGGATGTATTGGCAATGCGTTCCGCCAGAATCCGGATCTTGGGATGGTCTACAGTGATGAGGATAAGATTGACGAAAATGGTGTGAGGTTCGATCCGCATTTCAAGCCCGATTGGAATTTGGATCTGTTGCTTTCTCAGAATTACCTCTGCCATTTGATGTCGATCCGCCGTTCTCTGGTGGAGACGGCTAGTGGCTTCACGCTTGGCATGGAAGGTAGTCAGGATCACGATTTAGCGCTTCGAGTGGCCGAAGTCCTAAGACCAGAACAGATTGGCCATATTCGCCAAATTCTCTATCATTGGCGTGCCTTGCCAGGGTCCACCGCCACGGGAGCGGATGCGAAGCCCTACGCGGCCGAGGCGACCAGGAAGACTCTGCAGGCTTATCATGATCGCCGCGGCGGCGGTGCCCACGTGCGCACGGTGACCAGCGGTTGGCATACAACCTGGCCTTTGCCATCCAATCCTCCCATCGTCTCGGTGATCGTGCCGACGCGGGACCGAGGCGATCTGCTAAGGCGTTGTGTCGACGGGTTACGCGGTGGCACACGGTATCCATCCGTTGAGGTTCTTGTTGTTGACAACGGCAGCAGAGAGCCGGACTGTCTTGAATACCTGGATCAACTACGTCAGTCCGGCGAGGCGGTGGTGCTGAACGGTGCTGGGCCATTTAACTTTTCGACGTTGAATAATCAAGCTGTCCGCGCCGCCCGTGGTCAGGTACTTTGTTTCATAAACAATGATGTTGAGCCTTTAACCCCAGATTGGCTGTGGGAGATGGTAGCCCACGCCTTACGGCCTGACATCGGTGTTGTCGGCGCAAAGCTCCTTTATCCAAATCGACGGATCCAGCACGGTGGCATAATTTTGTGTGGTGATCACGTGGCGCGCCATCTTCACGTGGGCCTCGATGAGGATGCCCACGGGTATTGGGGACGCGCGGCTTCAATCCAATCCTTGGCGGCGGTCACAGGCGCCTGCATGGTCGTGCGAAAAGAGGTTTTCGAGGCTGTGGAAGGATTCGATGAAGCCTGGCCCGTGGATTTCGGTGATATCGATTTTTGCCTGCGCGCTGGAGCGGCCGGCTATCGCACGCTCTGGACGCCGCACGCCCTTCTATTGCACCACGAATCGGCATCGCGGGGAACGTTTTTCACCAAGGCCAAGGAGAAGCGATACCAGGCCGGTCGACAAGCCATGGTGGCGAGATGGGGAACGACGTTGATGTCCGACCCGCACTACCACCCGAATCTTTCGATCGATCCCAATGAGGAGCCTTTCGATCTTGCTTTCCCGCCCCGTGAGGCGTTTGGAAATGGCTAAGGCGCGACCTTCAACATGGCGCCTTACCCTGCTCAAACTGGTGATCAGTCTGACGCTCGTCGGCATGGTCTTGGCCCTCGCCGATATCTCGGAGGTCGCCGCCCGTTTTGTGGCGATCGGTCTGGGACCCGTCGCCATCGCCATCGCCTTGTGTTTCAGCCAAATTCTGTTGACTGGGATTCGATGGTATATCATAGGCATTGGCACCGGACGCTTCATCGGATGCTGGCAGACGGTGCGGATAATCTTCGCTGCGATGTTTTGTAATCAATTACTGCCAACATCCATTGGGGGAGATATCGTCAGGGTCGGATTGCTTGTCCGTCTCAGTGTGCCGACTGGACGGGCTGCGCGAACCGTTGTTCTCGACCGGACTGCTGGATTGTTGTCCCTGTTGACCCTCATGGTGGTGACCTCGATCGTTCTCGGGGAACATTTGCTGCCGGCTTGGCCGGTGCATGTCATTCGAAGCCTGCCAGTGGCGGCGATCGCGTTCGTCCTGGGCTTATTGTTTATCGGGGACCGGGTCGCCGCTATTGTCGAGCGGTGGCCCTTCTTGATCTGGGTAGCCGGCTTGTTACGAGATTCGAATCGGCTGCTGCGAGATGGTCTTTCGACCGTGATAATCCTTTTTCTAAGCTACGGTATTCACTGCGCCAGTGCCGTGAGCATCTGGGTCCTGGCGTGCGGCCTAGGCGTGGAGATCGATTTCATCCAGGTGCTTGGACTACTGCCGATCGTGATCTTGATGGTATTGCTGCCGCTTTCAATCGCGGGATGGGGCGTACGCGAGGGAACGATCGTGGCTTTATTCGCGTTATTGGGTATCGAGTCTGCCTCCGCTCTCGCGGTCTCTCTGCTTTGGGGTGTCGCCATCGCGGTATCCGCGGTTGTGGCGGGGGCGATCTGGGGTCTGACACGTTCGAAGGGCGAGCGGCTCCCGGATGGTGAAATGGCGCCAGACACTGAGGGTCATCACGCCCCATAGAAGGCATTGACTTCATTAGCGACCTCGGCGATCTCATCCTCCGTAAGGTGTTGGTGATGCGGCAGGGCCAACACCCGATCAGCTTGCCGTTCGGCATTCGGGAAATCACCGGGCTTATAGCCATAGCGTTTGGCGGCGGGTTGCAGATGCAGAGGCGTGCCGTAGTAGACCAAAGCTTGAATTCCCTTGGCCTCCAGGTGCGCCTTTAAGGCGTCGCGTCGTTTGGCCTGGATCAAAAACATCACGAAAGGGTTCACCTCATGCGAGGCACAGGGCGGAATGAAAACCTCCGGCGCCCTGATGAGCGCGCGATAGAGATTGACGTTATGACGTCGCCGTTTGGTAATTGAGGCTAGCTTTCCCAATCGGTATAGTAAAATTTCCGCCTGCAGGACGTCCAGGCGGGAGTTCACGCCATAATCGAGGCAGGTATCGCGATCGACAAGGCCGTGATTGCGATAGCGTCGCACTATCTCGATGATCGTGTCATCGTCGGTGATCATGAAGCCAGCGTCGCCGGTGGCGTTCAGCGCCTTGAGGGGATGCGCAGAAAACACACCGACCTCACCGAAGGTACCACCATGTTGGCCATGATATGTTGCGCCCATGGACTGACTTGAATCCTCGATGATCATCAATCCGTGGCGTTTGGCGATCTCCTGGATCGCGTGCATGTCGGAAACCCGTCCGGTCCAATGTACCGGCATGATCGCCTTGGTTCGTGGCGTGATCTTCTTTTCGATCTCCACTGGATCAATGTTCTGATCATCTCGCACGTCGGCATAGACCGGGGTGCCACCGACATGAGCGATTGAACCCGTCGAGGCAACGAAGGAGATCGGTGAGGTGATAACTTCGTCACCCCTGGAGATTCCCATCGCCATCAGGCCCATCATCAGCGCATCGGTGCCGGAGTTCAGACCGACACAGTGCTTTGCGCCGGTATAGGATGCAATCTTCTCCTCGAAGGTGGTGAGTTCCGGCGTCAGCACGAAATGCCCGGATTCCAATACCCGTTCGACGCAAGCCAGCAACTCCGATCGCTCTTCATGGAACCGTTTTTGCAGATCGATCAATGAGATCTTGATATCCGCCATCGTCAGGCCTCCCGATAGAAAGTGCGAACGGTTTCTATGACGTAGTCCTGCTCGGCTCTGGACAGATGTTGATCTACTGGAAAACTGATGCAGTCGCGAGCGTGCCGGTCGGTTACTGGGAAGTCACCGGCCTTGTATCCGAATGAAGCCAAGGCATCTTGTTGGTAGAGAGGAACCGGGTAAT
>JAPKDN010000142.1 GCA_028822575.1 Alphaproteobacteria bacterium
GAAAAAACGATAAACGTATTTACTACGGACCAATAAACGAGAAGGCGCCAAAGCCAGTCTCAAGGAGGTATGAATGACGGGATATGAATTCAAATTTCCCCGATGCGGCGACTGGCTTCGTTTGAACAGTTCTGAAGTAAACTCAAAAGACCAAGGAAATGCCTTCAGGTTTAGCGGCACAGAGCATTATAGTCCTCAGGGAACATGACGAATAATTTTTCCATACATCAAAAATTCATTCTGGCGATAATATTTATATGCTATTTGGCCCCAAATATGACCAACGCAATAAGGCCGATGCTGGCCACAACAATACCATCAAATAAAATATTTTTTGGATTTCTGGATTGTATTGCCCATCTGTCATAAACTACAATGAGTAGAATACTTGTGCGCCTCGGTACTGGTCGGACTACGACCGTTATTATTTCAGCGCAAAAAGTTGCGTAGAAATTCTATTTGCTCCCAGCATGAAGCTGGCCGCCGCCACACATTCCAAAGCTTCAAGCGTATCGGCCGGGAATAAAATAACCAAGCGCGATGCGCTCTTCCAACCCGAGCACTCAGCCTTGTTTATTCATTTCGCTCCGATACCACGTCCAACCAAGGTTTAGGGACGGATCGTCGCGCAGTTTGACTTTAAGACATTTCTGTCCTCCGATCGTCCCGCCTTACTCTTCGGTCCGCTGGGCTTTGCCGATAAGCTCCAACTATTCCATTAAATCTCCAACTAACCAGTGACGACCGCTTCTTGGACCCGCTCCAAAGTCAGCAACGGTTGCTCAATCGATGCGCCTCTAGTTATCGGGTATCAAAGTGCCGGACCAGATGTGACGGCACATCTGTCCTCCCCAACCCTTCCTTCATTGTGTGGCACTGGGTCCGTATCGTAGAATATTTCTTCGCGAGACCTATGCCCCCCGGAGGACACGTGACCAAAACGACGGATCTGCTCGCTCGCCGAACACGAGCTCTTGGCTCGGGCGCACCGCTGTTCTACGAGCTACCACTGCATATCGTCCGCGGAGACGGTGTCTACCTGTACGACGCGGATGGCCGCTGCTACGTCGATATGTACAACAATGTCCCTTGCGTCGGTCACGCAAACCCACGCGTGGTCGAGGCGATGGCGCGTCAGCAGGCCACGCTGAATGTGCACAGCCGCTACCTGCATGAAACGGTAGTGAATTTCTGCGAACGCCTCGCGGCCCTGCATGGGCCGCAAATCGACAGCGTCATCATGAGCTGCAGTGGTACCGAGGCCAACGAGGTCGCTCTGCGCATGGCGCGCTTCGCCACCGGCAAACGCGGCCTGATCTGCACCGACGCCACGTATCACGGCAACAGCGAGTTGGTTAGCTCACTCACCCGCCTCGGCCAACAGTCATCATCGAACCCGTCCGTCCGTGCCATTCCCTTTCCTGAAAAATATCGCCCCATCGCCCCCGGATTAAGCGAGGACGACCTGTGCGACGCGTATCTGGGGAATCTTGCCGCCGCTATCGCCGACCTTCGGGCTTCCGGGGAGGGCGTAGCGGCAATGATCGTCTGCTCGATCCTTGCAAACGAAGGCCTGCCCGATATTCCCACCGGTTTCATGGCCCGGGCCGCGTCTATGGTGCGCGAAGCGGGCGGCCTGGTGATCGCCGACGAGGTACAGGCCGGCTACGCCCGAACTGGCCAATGGTGGGGTTACAACGTGACCGGTTTCGTCCCCGACATTGTCGTTACCGGAAAACCGATGGGCAATGGTCTGCCGCTCGCTGCCACCGCGGCCAGTCAAGCGCTAGTTGAGACCTTCCGCACTAAGACACGCTACTTCAACACCAGCGCCTCTTCCCCGTTGCAGGCCGCTGTGGGCCTGGCGGTGCTGGACGAGATCGAGGATCACAACCTCGCCAGCAATGTCGCTACCATCGGCACGGCGCTCAAGGCCTCACTCACACAACGCAAGGGCGCCAGCAATGTGATCGGCGACGTCCGAGGCCACGGTCTGTTCATCGGCGTTGAGTTGGTTAAACCCGAGGACAACGGGCCCGACATGGACCTTGCCAAGCGGATAATCAACCGGTTAAAGGATAAGGGCTTCCTGACCAGCAATGCTGGTGCGTTCGCGAACGTTGTGAAGATCCGACCGCCTCTAACGTTTTCACAAGGAGACGCGGCTGCGTTTCTAACCGGCTGGGACGAAACGATCGCCGAACTGGCTGTATGAACGCGGAGACGGCGACGGCGGATATACAAGGCCAGGCCTATGAAGAGGCCGCGCGCCAAGCCCTTACGGCGTTCGGCGTCGAGCCGGCGGACCTGCATTTCATTAATCTAAGTGAGAACGTAACCTTCCGCGCAACCGATTCGCGTGACGGGTCGGCACTCGTTTTGCGGCTGCATCGCCCCGGCTACCACGACATCGTCTCCCTGCGATCAGAGCGCATGTGGATCCGCGCCCTCGTCCAGACAGGCATCGCTGCCCCGGAACCGCTTCTGACGCGGGCAGGCAAAAACTTCGCCCGGGTCGAAATCGCCTCGACAGGGGAACAGCGGTGGGCGGGGCTTGCTCGGTGGGTGGAAGGTGAACTGCTTGCCGACGTGGTCGCACGTAAAACTGACGCCGCCGAGAACGCAGGCAATTTCGCGAAAATGGGCTCGATCATGGCGACGATGCATAATCAGGCGGCCGGCTGGACGCCGCCAGCCGGTTTTCAGCGACATAGGCTCGATGCCGACGGACTGATGGGGCTAAAGCCGTTTTGGGGTCCGTTCTGGGATCAGGCCATACTCTCTCCCGCTGAACGCACCTTGCTGCTGGATACGCGCGATCGACTGTTTACCGCGCTCACCCGTTACGGCAAGGCAACTCGAACATTTAGCATGATTCATGCGGACCTGCATCCGCGCAACGTGCTGATCGATGGGGTAACGATGGTGGTGATCGATTTCGACGATTCCGGATTCGGATGGCATCAGTACGATCTTGCGGCGGCTCTTAACGGCTATCGGGATCATCCCGACTACGTCGTATTTCGTGACGCCTGCATAGCTGGCTACCGATCCAAGCGCTCGATTTCGGGCGAAGACCTAGCTTTGCTGCCGATGTTTCTGCTAATCCGCGACATGGCGCATTTGGGTTGGTACCACGAACGCCCGGAACTGACGCGATCTTCGTTGCTTTTACGGGCCAAGGAGCGCGTGTGTTCAAGTGCGGCGAACTTCGAACCACCGATTTGAATACCACTTCATTTCAATAGGATAGAGCACCTTCAAACCTCATAGCCGAGCGGCCAACCCGGGTGGATTGAACCGACGGACGTTAATCTTTAGGCTAAATACAGTAAAATCAAGCACCCTTGGCGTAAACGAGGAAATTAACCATGGCAGCGCCCCCGGCCCGCGAATTCGGGTTGAAGACCGTCGATTTCTTGCTTCCTGGCGTCGATGGCGGGCCCCATACGCTGGCCTATATCTGCGGACCTAACGAAAAGCTGATCATGTTCATCTGCAACCATTGCCCTTACGCCAAGGCGATTGCAGACAAGTTTGCTCGAGACGCCTGCGTACTGTGGGTGCTGGGCATCGGCGTCGCCGTGATCTGCGCCAACGACGCCACCTCATACCCCGCCAACAGTTTTGCCAACATGGAAAACTTTGCCGAACAAAGCGGTTTCACGTTCCCTTGCCTGCAGAATGATAGACAAGCGGTGGCGGGGGCCTATGACGCGATATGCACCCCCGACTTCTTTGGCTTAACTGCCGCCGGCGCGTTGCAGTATCACGGCCGGCTTGACGAGTCGAAAGCTGCCCCGATATCAAATGCCAGGCGCGGGCTGGTCCAGGCGATGTGTCAGATCGCCGAAACTGACCAAGGTCCGCGCGAACAGAGCTTCCCCAATTGGCTGCCCGATCAAATGGAAGCGTGCCGCGTGAGGGCATCATGGTGAGCCCGATAGCACTAAGCCATCGCCCCCTGATCATGGGGCGCCGGGGCGCTGTGGCGAGCAATCATCCGGCAGCGACCCAGGCAGGACTCGATATTTTACGCGCGGGCGGCAACGCCGTCGATGCCACGGTCGCGGTCTCACTGGCCCTTGGCGTTGCCGAGCCATGCATGTCCGGCCTCGGCGGAGACGGCTTCTATCACGTCTGGATGGCGGAAACGGCAACTTCGACCGTCTTCAACGGCACCGGAGCCGCGCCACTGGCGGCGACGCCGGAGAGATTCGCGAAAAGCGGCATCGCGATCGAAGGCCCGCTCAGCACCTCGATACCAGGCGGGGTAGGAGGATTGTACGCGATGCATGATGCCCATGGGGGTCTGCCATGGGCACAGCTCGCAAAGCCGGCGATCGACCTGGCGCGCGAAGGCTTTCTCGCCACCCACACCTACCGCCATTACGCGGGTTTGAGCCTCAACAAGTTGCGGGCTGATGCGATCAGCCGCACCGTCTTTCTGCATGACGGTGAGGTCCCAGCGCTCGGCGACGCGATTCTGCAGCCGGATCTTGCAGAAACCCTCGAAGTAATCGCCAGCGAAGGCGCCGAGGGTTTCTATCGAGGCCCCCTGTCGGAACGGCTCGCACACGCCATGTCGTCGGTCGGCGGCATGGTGACGGGCACCGATCTCGCTGGCTTCGATCCCGAGATACAGGCACCGATTGCGACCGGCTATCGCGGTTACGAGGTGCGCCAGACAGCGCCAAACTCGACCGGTTTCGTCCTACTCCAGGAGCTAAAGATCGTTGAGCGCTTCGACTTGGCCAGCCTCGAGTTCGGCTCAGCCGAGCTCATCCATCTGTTGGTCGAAGCTAAGAAGCGGGCGTTCGTTGATCGCGAGCGTCACGGCACCGACCCACGTTACGCCGACATTCCAATCGAGCGATTGCTCTCGGATGAGTACACTAGCGAGCTCGCGGCCTCGATCGACCCCGACCATGCCGCCGATATGCCGTTGGCGGATCCGGGGTACTGCCGCGGCGATACGACGTATTTCTGCGTCATAGACGAGGCCGGCAACGTGGTTTCCGCCATCCAGAGCCTGAATAGCGCTTTCGGCTCTGGCGTCACGGCAGGCCGCACTGGCGTCCTTCTCAATAATCGGATGGCTTACTGGCATCTCGGGCAAGACCACGCCAACGCCTTGTCGCCGGGCAAGCGGGTGCGCCACACCATGAACGCGCCAATGGTTTTTCGCGACAACCGCCCTTGGGCGGTGTTTGGCACGCCCGGCGCCGACAATCAAGTTCAGGTCAATCTACAGGTCCTGGTCGCGATGATTGATTTTGGCCTCGACCCACAGCAGGCTCTCGAGGCACCGCGCTGGACCAGCAACCAGGCCGGCCAGGGTGCCAACTGGCCGCACGAAGGCGATGGAACGTTGAGCATAGAGGAAGGTCTCCCCGAGGAGACCTTGAACGCTCTTCGGGCGCGCGGCCACGACCTTCGCGCCTTGCCATACCTTGGGGGCCCATGCAGCGTGGCGTGCATCCGCGTTTTGGAAAATGGGACACGCATGGCCGGAAGCGATCCACGCCGCGACGGGTGGGCCGGCGCCTATTGATCAATCTCAGCTGCCAGACATGCCAAGCAATTAAATCCCAATTCACCCTCGGACGTTTCGCCACGGGGACGAAACAAACGAACTCCACCCGACCTCGAGTTCAAGGGTGGCCGCGGCCCTCTTGCGGAACGCGACGTTGGAAATCGACCCATCGCTCAAATTGGTTCTGAGTTTGCTAATGCCTTTTTTTAGAAAACACACGCCTGTGTTGCGGGTGACATCAAACGGCGCACTCTGAAGAAAGTTGAATGTCCACGCTAGGTCAAACAGCAAAGCTTTTCCCCTGTGAAGACCACGTCCACTGTAGGATGAACTTCCAACATTTCCAGCGGCAAACGGCTGGTCTCATGCGTGCCATTAGCGGACCGCAATCCGGATCGCCATGCCGACTTCATCGCCACCCACCGTCGCCGCCGATGTCCTCAGCGAGCTCATGACTAAAGGCCCAATGCAAATGGGGACGCCAGGAGCGGGCTCCGTACGTTAATCATTGTGGTCACTACTCATAACTAGAATCGGTACCAGCAATTGACAGCATCATCCGCAATATCAAGGGCGTGGGCATGACCATTCTTCTGGTCGCACACAATGTCTCGATCGCACTGGGCGTCGCTGATAGAGTTTATATTCAGCAGAATGGTCTGAGTCGCTTCGAGAGAAGACAAGCTTATTTGTTCCGACTATGAAACCGTGCAAAAAGTTTATCTAGCCGACTAAATAGGGCCATAGAAATGGAGCGGATCATGGGCAGACTTGATGGCAAGGTCGCGTTTATATCAGGCGCTGCAGCCGGGATTGGTCAGCGAACAGCGATCATTTTTGCCCGCGAGGGCGCCAAGGTGTGCGTCGCCGATATCAATGATCAAGGGGGCGCCGAGACGGTCGGATTGGCCAAAGAAGCGGCTGGCAATGCGGGCGGTGATGCCTTTTACGCCCCTGTCGACGTCACCGATCACGGCAGCGTCAAGGCCGGCATCGCGGAGGTCGTCAACCGGTTTGGCGCACTTCACATCCTACACAACAATGTCGGCGGCTCAACGGCTGCCGATGGCCCAGTGACCGAGGCCCCGGACGAGGAGTTCTGGCGTTGTATGACCGTCGATGTGTTCGGCACCTTCCTGTGCAGCAAATACGGGATCCCAGAGATCATCAGGGCGGGCGGCGGCTCCGTGATCAACATGGCGTCCAACGTGGCGCTTATGGCCTTGCCTGGACGCGATTGCTATACAGCGGCAAAGGGAGCTGTGGCCTCGATGACCCGTTCAATGGCGGTGGAATACGCGCCGCACAAGATCCGGGTCAATGCAATTGCACCGTCGATGACCTTGACGGCTCGGGTTCAAAAGCAGTTCGACACCCCCGGTGTGTTCAGCGACGCGGTGCGCAAGCTCGCCGCCACACATCTGCTTGGCCCTGGCCAGCCAATCCACATCGCCAACATGGCTTTGTATCTCGCCTCCGATGAAAGCGAGATAACAACCGGCCAGATCATGAGCGTGGACAGCGGCGTGACGATCTATTGAGATCGGCGATCTTTCAGACCTCCGCTGGGCCCTTAAGGTTTTCGGAAGCTTAAACAGATTGTAGGAAGGTGTGAGTAACTGAATATGGCAGCGATATGGAGGAACTTGGGACAGATTCTTTATCGCCGCGACGTAGGGTAAGATCCAAAGGTCTAGGGGCTAAGCTACGATTCTTGCCCGCTCATGTCGCCAGCTACAAAGCTTTCAACTCATAATGCCATTTTGTCGACTAATAGCGCCAAAAAGCTATCGCAACATGGTATTTAATCAACAGGGACTGCTTCTAACCCGCGTGAACCAACTCTGTCTGGCTTTCGTGTATTATTCCTTGTTCGAAGATTTGACATCGCCAACAAAAAACGATGAAGCAAGCGAATAGAGCAGGAAACAAGCCTGTTAGTAGGCCCGGTTTCCCGCTCGATTATGCCATGCTAGGCGACGGCGACACCTTGGCGCGACAGTGCGTCAAGACCTTGGTCAAGGGCG
>JAPKDN010000143.1 GCA_028822575.1 Alphaproteobacteria bacterium
CAGTGCAAGCGGTGGCGCGCTTCGGAGACGAGGCGACGTTGTTCCGCTTGGCCTCGCAACTTGAAGCCGCGCGGCCCTGGTTTGATCGCAAACCGGCGCTGGTCACGGAGTAGGGGCTTTGTTCACCCCGCGCTCGCCAGAAATTCTAGCAGCGCAGCGTTCACAGCATCTGGCGCCTCCTGCTGTACCCAATGACCCGGCCCCTCTATAATCCGAATAAGGCGCATGTCGTTACAATGTCCCACCACGTCGTCATAGACATCCTTTCCGGGAACGAAGGAACGCACGACGTCCTTGGAGCCGGCGATAAAGCAACTCGGCTGATTTACCGGCGCCGCGCCCATTTCTGGGATCGTGTCGAAATCCCGTTGTTGATTGCGATACCGGTTGATCGGGCCGCGAAACCCGCCAGCCGCGAAATTTGAGACGAAATAGTCAAGATCGTCATCGGTCATCCAACCTGGGAATGGATCGGGGTCAGTCATCGGGTCCAGCATGCCGCCATCGGGTGCACGGTCGAACCAAATATCCAGGGACGGTGCATCGCCCGAGATCGAGAAATAGATTTTTCTCAGAGCCACGCGAATATCCGCCTCCAACTCCCGTTCTACGACGCCTTCTTCCTGGAAGTAATTTTGATAGAAGAACCTGTCCTGGTAGAGCTGCTTCCAGATCTCCGTTTGAGATATCGCCTGGCGTGCACGATAGGGAACGCTCAATCCGGCGACGGCGCTCACTCGGGTGGGGTGCAAGGCGGCGGTGTTCCAACAGATTGGCGCCCCCCAGTCATGGCCGACTAGGATGGCTTTCTCTTCGCCGAAAGCATCGATAAGCCCTGTTAAGTCGGTCATGATTTCGCTCAGAGCGTAGGCTTCTAACGCCTCGGGCTTGTCGCTGCCGCCATAGCCACGCACATCGAGCGCGACCACGCGGAAACCGGCAGCCGCGATCGGTTTGATCTGATGGCGCCAGGAATACCAAAGCTCCGGCCAGCCATGGACTAATATGACCAACGGGCCTTCACCCGCCACGGCCGCGCGCACGCTGATACCGTTGGTTTCGATCATCTGAAGGTCAAATTCAGTATGCATGATGGGGTCCCCGGAGTGGCGCTTTATCGTGGCTAGGTCATGACATTCTAACGCGTGTGAACCGGTCAAGCGGGCACTATTTCCAATGCAGGGTTCTGGACGTTTCCAGCGGCCCGCATTCGAGATCCAAAGCTAACGATCTTAATGTAGATCGCATTCCTTCAAAAGAAGGGGTCCATGCCTGAGTCGTTTTAATAGCGATCGATAGCGGGTCACGGCGAAAGGCCCCAGAATTTGTTCAACCATCCGTCGCTGATCATCGCTTCATGCATGGACCCTGTTTTTCGTCGGGGATGCGGATAAATTCGCTGAAAAAACACGCCAGGTTTTGCCGAGTATCAGAGGACTTAGCCCGGGGTGACGGAAGGTTATGTTGGTCATGGGCGACAACGGGTGCCAAAATCACAGCCAGGCCCCAATATTTCCCCACGGCTTTAGTGCCCAGCGGTTCCATCGTAGTATCCATCAGCGCGGGCGCCAGGGCGATCAAAACTCTACCAAGGTGACTTCCATGACCGACCCGAGAAACATCCTCTACCTCTCCCGGAGTGACTTGGAGGGATTGGGGATAAGCACTGACGACTCCATCAACGCCATTGAGAAAATGATCTGGGGTCGGGCCGAGGGTAAGGTCTGGTGGACGCCCAAGGCAAATATCCTGCCGCCGGATGGACGCTATATGATGGCGGCGCTCGCGGCCTCGGATGAGCCACCGATCATGGCCGTGAAATCGGTTTTGATGGCGCCAGAAAATTCGGGGCGCGGACTGCCCCAGATCAATGGCCTAATCACGGTGATGGACAGTGTTACCGGCCTGCCGCTCGCCTGTATGGACGCGAATTGGATAACAGCGGTCCGGACCGCTGCCTTGAGCGCGGTGGCGGCTAAGCGTCTGGCGCGGGCGGGTTCCTCGGTCGCGGCTTTTGTCGGGTGCGGGGTACAGGCGCACAGCCATCTTGACGCCTTTTCCTCGATGTATCTCTTGACAGAAGTGAGGATTTTCGGGAGAGGCCAGGCTAATATAGACGCGCTATGCGCGGCGGCGGAAAACAAGGGACTGCGCGCGGTTATCTGTGCCACCGGCGCCGAGGCGATCGAGGCGGCCGATCTGATCACCACGTCCGTCACCTTTTCCGCAAGCCTGGATCCATTCCTTGATGCCGGCGCGATGAAGCCCGGAAGTTTCGCGGCGATCACCGACCTGGCCGCACCTTGGGTCAAGGAGAGCTTCAATATCTTGGACCGCGTCATCATCGACGACATGGCCCAGGAAGCCAGCCTACCCAACAAGCTAGCCGATCCGGACGCGGTGCTTGGCGATATCTCGGACCTCGTCATGGGAGATGTCGCCGGGCGCGGCGCCGATGCTGAACGCACCGCGTTTATCTTTCGGGGGCACGCGATTGGCGATCTGGCGGTCTCGGCGCTTGCTTATCAAAAAGCGCTGGACGGCGGCCTTGGGGTGACGGTCAAGGCCTAGGGGCGGCCCCGTGTTGGGCGCTAGGGTGCCTGCCCTGGAACACCAAACTATACCGATAAATTTAACCACCTCCCCGACGAAGGCCTGGGCCCATGCCTGTGTCGTCTAATCGAGACGGCAAGATGAGGCTTTCGCTCAACCTTTACCAATAGTTTGCTATCCGTCACGCGTCGCCGTTTCAGGCTTGAACCCCGACTTTCGTCGGGGAGGCGTATAAAGCGTGACCAACGCCGCCAGCTTACGCCGCGTCTTGTGCCCTTTGGTTGACGATCGCCACGCAACTCCGCGCGGCTTCGGCGCCCTTGATGACGAAGTGATCGAGGAAGAAGCGTCGATGCTCCTCGGTTTCTTGAAACTGGTGCGGCGTGAGCACCACCGAGAGAACGGGAACATCCGTGTCCATCTGAGCGCGCATCATTCCATCGAGCACGGTGCTGGCGACGAAATCATGCCGGTAGATCCCGCCATCGACAACGAAGGCCGCGCCGACAATGGCGTCGTATTTTCCGGTGCGAGCCAGGGTACGGGCCTGCAATGGAATTTCGAAAGCGCCGGGGACGTCGATCACGTCGACTTGGGCATCCGTGTTGGTAAGTCGCTCCATCTCGGAAATGAAGGAGATCCGGCTCTGATCAACGATATCGGAATGCCATCGGGCCTGAATGAAGGCAACACGTGGCGTTTTGGGTGTCGTCTGGGTGCTCTGATCCATTACTTGCTCCCTGCAAGGCGGAAACGTGAATCAAGGCGTAGGATACAGCCGGGCCCCCGTCCTGGTGGCGTGTCGGCTTCTCCATCCTCTTTCATCCGGACTATGACCGTCGGCTCCGGCATCTCACCGGATCTGCTGACCCATTCCCAATTGGAGGAATGGCGCTCGCGGGCTCGGGCATATTAGGGGCCCATACCGCCGGTGGGGATTTTCGCCCCGCCCCGAGAACGTGCTCAATCACACGATTGAACAGAAATGATTTTACGGGGCCGCGATTGGTTTGTCGATTTGTCGGCGGTGATTTTTTGAACAACCTGCTGATGAATGACGGTTTAAATCACCGCCGCGCCTCTGGCTTCACCGCCGCCTTGACATATAGCCGAAAATGCACGGGCGGCAGTATTTGGGCGCTCGGGGATTGTTGAAAGTGAAGCAGGGGCGGAGCACCGTTGTTGTTGAGCACGGGCTGGATTATCTGATCGGCCGTCGCACCTGGTTCAGCGATCTGGCGCACAAACAAAACCGGCACCCCGAAGACACCCTGCTGTCTGCGCGTCGCGTTGCGGCCATCGTGGTTGTTGCCGAGATGCTGAAGCTCTCGCCGGGCGCCGAGGTACACTTGTTGGAGACGTTAGGAGAACTGGATAGCCGCACGATATCGGCAGGCACACGCTACTTTCCTGCCGAACGGTTTCTGGATCTGAACGAGGTACATCAACGAGAGGGATCGTTCACCCGGACGCTGACTTACTGCGCCAAGCTCACAATCGCCCGGTCCTGGTGACCGAGTCGCTTAATGGCAATGTTGATAACGCGCCGATTGAATACGGCGTGGCGCGATTTGCTGCGGATCGATTCCAGATCGTCTTCGAGACCTGAGGTCGTTAAACGTCGAGTTCACCCACGAACCGAGCGTTCTCCTGGATATAAGCGAACCGTAATTCCGGTTTCTTGCCCATCAGGGTCTCTACTGTCGTGTCGAGATGCTGCTGTTCTTGCTCATCCTCGGGCGCGAGCATGGCGCCCTTGCCGCCTAGCGGCACCCGCACTTTGAGAAGCGTGCGTTTCTCTGGGTCCATTGTTGTGGTCTTTAGCTGGGCCGGTGGCATTTCACCAAGGCCTTTGAAACGGCTGATTTCAATCTTGCCGCGTCCGGTGAATTCCTCGGCGATCAACTCGTCCTTATGTGCGTCGTCGCGGGCATAAAGAGTTTTTCCGCCCTGGGTGATCCGATAAAGCGGCGGCAGGGCGAGAAAGAGATGGCCGTCCTCGACTAGTTTCGGCAGCTCGCGATAGAAATAGGTCATCAGAAGCGAGGCTATATGCGCGCCGTCGACATCGGCGTCGGTCATGATGATGACCTTTTCATAACGCAATGTGGTCCGGTCATAGCGATCGCCGGAGCCACAGCCCAAGGCCTGAACTAAGTCGTTCAGTTCCTGATTGCCGCGCAATTTTTCGATCGAGGCGCTGGCAACGTTCAGGATCTTACCTCGAAGCGGCAGGATCGCTTGGTTGGCGCGGTTGCGTGCCTGTTTGGCGGAGCCGCCGGCCGAATCGCCTTCGACCAGAAAAATCTCTGTATCCTCAGAGCCATTTCGGCTGCAATCGGTAAGCTTGCCCGGCAGGCGAAGCTTGCGGGTCGCCGACTTGCGGCTGACCTCTTTCTGCTGACGTCGTTTCAGCCGGTCTTCGGCGCGTTCGACAATCGAATCGACCAAGGCATTCGCGACATTGGGGTTGCCGGACAGCCAATGATCGAAATGGTCCTTCACAGCCTGATCGACAAGCTTGGTCGCGGCTGGACTGACCAGGCGCTCCTTGGTTTGGCCCTGGAATTGCGGGTCCCGCACAAAAACCGAAAGCATGATGCAAGCACCTGACATCACGTCATCGGCGGTAACCTGAGCGATCCGCTTGGCGTTACCGGACAATTCTCCATAGGCCCGCAGGCCTTTCAGAAACGCGCCTCTCAGACCAAGCTCGTGGGTGCCGCCATTGGCTGTTGGAATGGTATTACAGTAGGCGTTGAGGAACCCGTCGTCCCGATCATCTGGCCACGCTACGGCCCATTCGACCCGCTCGCCACCCGCCGCTTGGACATCGCCGGAGAAGGCCCGACTGCCGATGGTCGCGCGTTCGCCGATGGCGCTGGAAAGGAAATCGGAAAGCCCACCGGGATAATGCAGCACTGCCGAAGCCGGCGTTTCGTCGCCGCTTTTGAGGAGTTCCGGGTCGCAGGCCCAACGGATTTCAACGCCCTTGAACAGGTAGGCCTTGGAGCGCGCAAGGCGATACATCGCCGCCGGACGGAAGCGGGCGGTTGCGCCAAAAATTTCGGTGTCCGCGCGAAAACGGATCGTGGTACCGCGCCGGTTATTCACCGCGCCGGCATCCTTGAGAGGGCCGAGCGCGGCCCCCCGCTCGAACGACTGGGTGTAGAGTTTCTTATCCCGGGCGACTTCAACCTCTAATAGGGAGGACAGCGCGTTCACGACGGAAACCCCGACCCC
This sequence comes from Alphaproteobacteria bacterium, assembly GCA_028822575.1. Next base: position 5,797 of record JAPKDN010000143.1, read on the forward strand.
ATGCAGGCCGCCGGAGGTGCTGTAGACCTTATCGGAGAATTTGCCGCCGGCGTGCAAGGTGGTGAGAATGACCTCCAACGCCGACTTGTCCTTGAATTTGGGGTGCGGGTCGACTGGAATGCCGCGACCATTATCGCGGATCGTCACCATCATATCGGCGGCAAGCTCGATCTCGATGCGACTGGCGTGACCCGCCACCGCTTCGTCCATGGAGTTATCGAGAACTTCGGCGACCAGGTGATGCATCGCCCGCTCGTCGGTGCCGCCGATATACATGCCGGGGCGCCGACGCACTGGTTCCAGACCCTCCAGAACTTCGATGTCCTTGGCCGAGTAATCGTCAGTGGCTTGCGCCGCCGTGCTTTGGAAAAGATCCGCCATGCCGTCCGCGTTCCGGTGTTAGACTGTCCGCTCAACAGGCCACGAGGCCGGATGATACGGTAGGGTGCATGTAATGATCTTACAATATATTGTGTCTGACGCCAATGCGAGGGACAACTTTCGGAGTCGAATGAGATGACGATTTTTGATTGCGTGACGGCACTGTTTTCAAGAATTTCTGTAAGGCCGAGCCACTGCGCGGCGGCGGCGCTTCTGGCGATGGGCCTAGGATTGCTCCCGTGGTCGGCGCATGCTGGCAAAGCCGATGTGGTTAGCGTCGAGGTTGTCCAGGATAGCGATGGCAGCTTCCGGTTCAAGATCGCCGTGCGTCACCAGGATCAGGGCTGTGGAAACACTATGCTAATGCCTGGGAAGTGATCGCGCCGGATGGAACCGTGCAGGGAACCCGCGTGTTGCTGCATCCGCAGGAACAGTAACAGCCTCTCACCCGGTTTTTGGGGAAGGTGAAAATCCTGGCGACGATTTCAGAGGTCACGATCCGTGCCGTTGATTTGAAACATAGCGCCGGCGGCAAGGAAATGACGGTGAGGGTTTCCCGATGAGTGAAATTGTCAGTCTAATCGACGAAGTTGGCGGGCGTATTTATCCGATCGAGGAGCCGCGCTGGTGCTCGGATGATCGAACCACGCTCAGGGTATCCGATCTTGGGGGAATCACCCGCAACACCATCGACCGAGCCGAGCGATCGCTTTGGCGATACCGCGCGGCCTTGCCGATTCAGTTACTGGCGCCGGTGAGTTTGGGCGAGGGTTGTACGCCTCTAGTCCGCCGAGACTTTCGCGGTCACGAGGCGTTGTTCAAGCTTGAATGGTTCGCGCCGTCGGGGTCGTTCAAGGACCGCGGTGCCTCGGTGATGTTGTCCTTGTTGCGCCAGCAGGGCGTGACCGAGGTCGTCGAGGACAGCTCAGGCAATGGCGGCGCGGCGGTGGCCGCCTATGGCGCGGCGGCGGGCATGAAAGTCCACATCCTCGCGCCGGACAGCGCCTCGCCAGCGAAAATCGCCCAGATCGGTGCCTATGGCGCCGAGGTGCACCTCATCCCCGGCCCGCGCGAGGCGACTGAGGCGGCGGCCTTGAAAATGGCGGAGCGGGTGTTTTATGCGAGCCACAATTGGCATCCGTTCTTTTTGCAGGGCACTAAGACGCTGGGGTATGAGTTGTGGGAGGACCTCGGTTTTCAGGTGCCCGACAACATCATCATCCCAACCGGGGCCGGCAGTAACGTGTTGGGCTGCGATCTGGCGTTCCGGGAGCTGTTGGCCGTGGGCGAGATCGACCGTCTGCCCCGGTTGTTTGTCGCGC
>JAPKDN010000144.1 GCA_028822575.1 Alphaproteobacteria bacterium
CGGTGGCATAACCTCGTCGGTCGCCCGGGCGAGTGGTGGGGGGTCTAGCAAGAAGGCCGAATCGGCAGCGTGGCATGCCCTGATTATCGGCGGCCTCATGGCGTTCCTCTACACGGCGACTCTAGGGCTGTTTTCCCGCCCCGTCTTCGCGCTGTTGGGCGGCACGGGTGAAACCTTAGAGGGCGCAGTTCTCTATGCCAAGATATCCTTTGGCGGTGCCTTCGTGACATGGGCGGTCTTCATTTTATCTGCCATATTGCGCGGCGCTGGCGATACAGCCACGCCGGCGCGGGCGATGATTGGCGGCAGTGTCTTGCAAATCGTGCTATCGGGCGCCTTAACGCTTGGCTGGGGGCCTATTCCGGAAATGGCGATCGCCGGACCTGCAATTGCCATGATCGTCTGCCATGGCTGCATGGCTGCCTATCTAGCGCTCTATCTCGCCCGCGACAAAGCCGGGACCCGCCCAAGACCACAATGCCTCCGCCTCGCGCCACTGGGGGATATCATGAAGGTTGGCAGCATGGGCCTGCTCAACAGCATAACCATTTCGTTTACCGTCGTGGCAGTCACCGGCATCGTCGGACGCTACGGTATCGAGGCGCTCGCGGGCTATGGTCTGGGCAGCCGTTTGGAACTTATGCTGGTGCCAATCGCCTTTGGCATTGGCGCGGCTCTCACGGCGGCGGTCGGCGTCAATGTCGGTGCGGGGCAATTCGCCAGGGCACGACGTATCGCGTGGACTGGCGCCGGTGTGACCTTTCTGGTGACGGGCCTTATCGCGATCACCGCCACGATCTTTCCTCATCTCTGGCTCGATCGGTTTACCGCCGACCCGGCAGCCTATGCCTTCGGCGGCCTTTATCTGAGCATTGTCGCGCCGTTCTATAGTGTTTTCGCCAGTGGGCAGACGCTCTACTTCGCCAGCCAAGGCACGGGCCGAATGATCCTGCCGGTAAGCGTTGGGGTCGTTCGGTTTATCGTGGTGGCGGGAGTCGGTGGCGCGGCGTTGGTATTTTCCTGGCCGCTCGAGATCGTTTTCGCCGGGGTCTGCGCAGGGCTGGTGACCATCGGCGTTGGCCTGTCATTGTGCTTGTTTGGACCGGGTTGGCGGCCCAGATAATGGTCCGTTAATCACAGCTAGGCAGGCTCGCTCGAGACCCGATCCCCGGAGCCGCGATCGATCCCGTACTCGCTGAAATCATTACTCACTCTTTCGGAATGGCGAGCCTTGCTCGAGATACGCTTTTTCTTGGGCCATTTGCCGACTTTCGTGGACCAGAAACTCCTTCACGGCGCTCGCGAAGCCGGGCTCTGGGATATAATGGTTGCTATAGGTATAGGTTGGCAAATACCCACGCTGAATTTTATGCTGCCCCTGGGCTCCGGCCTCGACCCGGGCCAGGCCGCGCTCGATCGCAAAATCGATGGCGCGATAATAGCACGCTTCGAAATGCAAAAACTTGAAGTCCGAGACACAGCCCCAGTTGCGACCATAGAGCGTATCATCGCCAATCAGGTTCAGCGCGCCGCCGACCAACTGACCCTCATACTCGGCCATCACCAGCAAGACCCGATCAGCCAAACGCTCACCGAGCAGCGCGAAGAACTCTCTATTAAGATAGGCCGACCCCCATTTCCGGTTCGAGGTGTCGATATAGAAATGATAGAACGCATCCCAATGCCTCGGCTCGATCGCGTCCCCAGTCAGCATGAGAATTTCCACGCCATGCTCGGCCGCCTCACGTCGCTCCTTGCGGATTGATTTGCGCTTGCGGGAATTCAAGTCGCCGAGAAAATCATCGAAACACTCGTACCCCCGATTTTCCCAGTGATATTGCAGCGCCTTGCGCCGCATGAACCCCATCTCCTCAAGAAGCGCGGACTCCTCAGCGGGCGGGAAGTTCAGATGCAACGAGGATACGTCATGCTGATCGGTCACCTCGATCAGGCCCCCAGCCAGCGTCTCGGCGGTCCGTATTGGATCCACGTCGGGACTGATCAGAAGCTTGCGGCAGGTTACCGGCGTGAAGGGCACTGCCGAGAGCAGTTTTGGGTAATACTTACCGCCCGCCCGCTCATAGGCGTCGGCCCAGCCCCAATCAAAAACATATTCACCGTGGGAATGCCCCTTGAGATAAAGCGGAGCGGCGCCGATCAGTTTGCCGTCCCCGTCCTCATGCAACAGGTGCTGAGGGAGCCACCCGGTCTTTGGGCAGACCGATCCCGACTCCTCCAGAGACGACAGAAAAGCGTGCGATAGAAATGGGTTGTCCGGACCGGCGCAGGCGTCCCATGCCTCGGCGGGGACGTCGGCTATCGACTTCGCAAGGCGAACGGTTACTTCGCCGTGTTCGCTTCCGTCGGGCATAATCCTCGCTCCAACCACGCGTAATCCCAGCGCTATTTAAGCTCAAAAATCCCTTCCACCTCGACCGCGACACCGCGCGGCAGGGCGTTGGTACCGACCGCAAAGCGTGAATGCCGACCAGCGTCACCGAACACATCAACCATAAGATTCGACGCCCCGTTCACCACTTCGGGCTGCTGGGCGTAATCATCAACGCAGTTCACGAAGCCGCCAAGCTTGACCACCCGAGCGATTTTGTCGAGATCGCCGCCACAAGCCGCCTTGGCCTGCGCGATCAGGTTTAGCGCGCAGATCTTGGCGATCTCAGCTGCCGCCTCGGTGCTGACGTCGCGCCCGACCTTGCCAATGCCCTTAATCTCACCACCGGACATCGGTATTTGCCCCGATACCATGATCAGCTTGCCGGTCACGACGTAGGGAATATACTTCGCCGCCGGCGCCGCCGCTTCCGGCAATTCAATTCCCAATTCAGCGAGACGCGCATCGATCTTTCCAGCCATGGCCTAGATCTCCATTATTCGGTTTTCTAACCCTCACCTTACCCAGTCCAGAGCACGGGGGCCATAGGGAGATGGCCCCCAGGACCAACCAATTCATGCCAGAAAATGGGGTGCGCGACCCTCAGCCCACCGCAGGCATTGACGACAGAGGTTCGTCCTCAGGAGCGTCACAGGATTTAGGAACGAGGATCGGATAAAAACAGTTCCCAGCCGGCGCCACTGCGCGCCGCCAGCACACCCGAACACCGTGTCACGATGGCAGAAGGTTAAGGTCCAGCAACCCGAAAGAGGGCGCGATCAACATGTCTCATATCTATATATTGAATGTCATTTTTATAGAATCCACAACACTTTACGTCAGTTCTTGTGTTTACCTCTTGACGCGGCTGATACGATTCACCACCTGATCCCTTTGCATCACATCCCTTGAGGCCGCAACTCTTGGACCATCACCGATGACAGATTCTGGTTTCGCCACGCCTTCGACCGAGACGATAAAGAACGTCAGCGGACTTGAGCTGTTCCATCGAATAATGCGGGGTGAAGAACCCAACGCGCCCTATCTGGATTTAATCGGGGCCTGGTTTACGGAGGTCTCCAAGGGGCGCGTGATCTGCAAAAGCAAGCCAGGTCGGCAACACTACAACCCCATGGGTGTCGCCCATGGCGGATACGCTTCTTCCCTCCTCGATACGGCCATGGGCTGTGCCATCCATACGGTCTGCGAGCAGGGAACGGGCAACATGACCCTGGAGCTAAAGGTTAATCTGGTGCGACCTATCACGGAAGAGGTCGGCGAGTTGACCGTCGAGGGTTCGGTCATCCACCAGGGACGCACCATTGCGACCTCCGAGGGACGGATCGTCGATGCGAATGGTAAACTCTACGCCCATGGCAACACTACCTGCATGATCGTGCCGATAAGGTAACGGTAGGGTGGAGCTAGCCCCAGAATCACAAGACGCACGAACGACGGGATAGCCGTCCGTCACCGCTAATCCAAAAGCCCAAACATCGGCTGTCCAGCGACCGGAAGTTCGGCGCGCAGGATGGTACCGGATGACGACTCGGTAATGAAAACCGATTTGTTTTCTGGGCCCCCAAAAGCCATGTTGGTAGTCATCAGCCCTTCGCAGGACCGGATTCGATGCGCTGGCTGTCCGAGGTGATCAAAATGCCAAACAGTGCCAAGCCCCGCATGACAGATCAGCAGACCACCCTTTGCGTCCATCGCCAATCCGTCTGGGCCGCCATAGCCACCGGATAGTTGGATAAAGATACTAACCTTGGTGGTGGTGCCATCGGGGAGCAGCGGCACCCGCCAAGCGGCATTACCTCGGGTCATGCCGACATAGAGCACGGATTCCTCGGGGTTCAGCACCAGCCCATTCGGGCTCGGCCCATTGCCGATGAGGCGGTCCAGCTTGCCTTCGGTGCTATAGCGATAGACCCGTCCCGTCGGTTCGTGCATGCCGCTTTGGCCTTGGTCGGTGAAATAGATATCGCCATTGGACGCGAAATGTAGATCGTTGCAACCATGAAAACTCTCGGACCAGCGATGATCAACCACGGTTTCGACGGCGCCAGAGACCGGGTCCACCTTGATGATGCCGAGCTTGTAGTCGGCGACATAGATCATGCCGTCCTTGTGGATCTTTAACCCGTTCGGCCAACCGTCAAACCCGGCCACCACATCCCACTCGCCTGCGGGGGTTAGTCGCAGAATTTCGCCGAAGGGAATGTTGACGACGTAAAGGTTACCCTCCCGGTCAAAGGCCGGTCCCTCAAGGAAACAATCCACGTCTCGCCCCGGTACATTCGCGCCGGCCCAGGCCGGACGCGCGCCAGGGCGCCTCAGTTTATCGGGGACCCGGGCAAATACCTCGGTCTGAACGTCCTTGGGCAATGGATAGAGCGACATTGGCTGACTCCCGTGCAGTCCTTGCAGAGATCCTAGATGAAGGCCAAGAGTGCGGGACGACGCCGGGCCTCGTCAATCAATCGGGCGACGGCGCCGGTGGTTTATCGCCAGTTTGGGAGTGTTCCGTCGGAAGGAGCATCGATCGGATCGCGGGAACGGCGAATTCCAATATGGCCCGTAAGGAGGACGCCCCTATCACCGCGCGTCAAACAGCATCATATCCGCTGCCTTTTCCGCAATCATCAGGGTTGGCGAGTTGGTATTGCCCGACGTTATCGTCGGCATCACGGAAGCGTCGACGACCCGTAGTCCTTCGATCCCATGGACCTTCAAACGCTCATCCACCACGGCGCCAGTATCCGACGCCGGCCCCATCTTACAGGTACCAACGGGATGAAAGATCGTCGTGCCAATATTCCCGGCCTGGCGCGCCAGGTCCTCATCGGTATGGAATTGTGGCCCAGGCAGGAATTCCTCCGGCTCGAACCGCTCCATCGCCGGCGCCGAGACAATACGACGGGTCAGCTGGATGGCGTCGGCCGCGACCTTGCGATCAGCTGGGTCGGCCAGATAGTTTGGCTGGATCGCCGGTTGGCCCCGGGGGTGTGGGCTCTTGATCCGCACATGGCCTCGACTTTCTGGGCGCAAATTACAGACCGAGGCAGTGAAGGCCTCGAACGGATGTAACGGGTCCCCAAGCTTGGCCGTCGACAGTGGCTGAATATGATACTGCAGGTTAGGTGTCTCACGCCCTTCGTCGGATTTCGCAAAGGCACCCAACTGGCTCGGTGCCATGGTCATCGGACCGCGCTTGAACAGGAAATATTCAAGCCCCATGCCAACCCGTCCAATCAGGCTGTTGGCTCGCAAGTTCAGGGTCTTGGTATTCTTGACCTTGAATACCAGACGCATCTGCAGATGGTCCTGCAAATTCTCGCCAACCCCCGGCACATCAACCACCAGAGGGATGCCATGCTCCTGCAGCAGGTCGCCCGGCCCGACACCGGAGAGTTGCAGGATTTGAGGGGAGCCGATGGCGCCAGAAGCCAACACCAGTTCTCCAGTCACCGTCGCCTCAGCCGGCTCGTCCTCGTGCCAAAGCGCGAGGCCGGTTACCCTGCAGCCATCGAATTTGATCTGTCGGACATGCGCCTTGGTCAACACCGTGACATTCGGTCGGTCGGTTATTGGATGCAGAAAGGCGTCGGCCGCGCTCCAGCGCACGCCGCGCTTTTGATTAACCTCGAAATATCCGCAACCCTCGTTGTTGCCACGGTTGAAGTCATTGGTATTGGGGATACCGGTCTCGGCGGCGGCGGCGCGGAAACCATCCAGGATATCCCAGGAAATCCTCGAATCCTCGACCCGCCATTCACCCTGCGTGCCATGCATTTCATCACCGCCAGATACCCGATTCTCGGTCTTCTTGAAATAGGGGAGTACGTCATCCCAGCCCCAACCGGTATTGCCGAACTGGCGCCACTGGTCATAGTCGCGGGCCTGGCCACGCATATAGATCATGCCATTGATCGACGAACAGCCGCCCAGGGTCTTGCCGCGCGGATAAGGGAGCGAGCGGCCATTCAGCCCCTCCGACGGCTCGGTCTCAAAACACCAGTCAGTGCGAGGATTGTTCATCGTGAACAAATAGCCAACCGGCACTCGGATCCAGAAATAGTCATCCTTGCCGCCAGCCTCCAGCAACAGCACCCGGGTCTTGGGATCCGCCGACAGCCGATTGGCCATCAAACATCCAGCCGTGCCGGCGCCGACGATCACATAGTCAAAGCTTCCAAGATCTCGCGCCGTGCTGTCCACCATGGTCGTCTCTCATCAAGGGTCGGTCGATTTGCCGGGTATCATAGCAACACGTAACCTTTGGAGCATCCCCTTGTGGTCAGTTATCCAAAATTGGGCGAAACCGCGAGCAGCCCTCCCGCTCAGTCCGCCGCGTCCTCGTAATCCGAGATCGGCGGGCATGAGCACACCAAATTGCGATCTCCGTGGACATTGTCGATACGCGCCACCGGTGGCCAATATTTTTCTGATGCCGTGACACCACCTGGAAACGCCGCCAGTTCGCGGCTGTATTTACGATCCCAACCATCCGACACCAACACCGCCGCCGTGTGCGGCGCATGTGCAAGCGGGCTGTCTTCGTGAGCGATCTCCCCACGCTCAATCGCGTAAATTTCCTCTCGGATCGCCGCCATCGCCGCGACAAAGCGATCCAACTCCTCCTTGGGCTCACTCTCAGTCGGCTCGATCATCAGGGTGCCTGAGACCGGGAAGGACATGGTCGGTGCGTGGAAGCCGTAATCGACCAGCCGCTTCGCCACGTCATCGACGGACACACCGGTCGCGTCCTTGATCGGCCGTAAGTCAATGATACATTCGTGCGCTACCGTGTCGTTGGCCCCAGTGTAGAGTACCGGATAGTGCTCGCTCAGCTTTTTCCCCACGTAATTAGCGCTAAGGATCGCTACCTCGGTCGCGTCCCGCATTCCCTTGGCACCCATCATCATCACATAGGCCCAGGAAATAGGCAGGATGCCGGCGCTACCCCAGGGCGCGGCGCTGACCGGACCGATGGAGGTGTCCTGGGTCGGTCCAAAACGATGGCCTGGCAAGAAGGGCGCCAGATGGGCCGCGACACCGACCGGACCGACACCCGGCCCACCGCCGCCA
>JAPKDN010000145.1 GCA_028822575.1 Alphaproteobacteria bacterium
TTTTGTCGCCAAGGGATGTGCCTTTATCGACGCGCCCAATGGCACCTTGATGTTCATGGTCGGCGCGTCGGCCTAGGATTTCCTCCGAACCAGGCCTTATCTTGACGCGATGGGTTCTGATATCCATCATTGCGGCGAGGTGGAAACCGGTATCGCGATGGAGCTGGTGCTGAATCTCTTGGGTCAATCAACCTGCCAGCTCGGCGCCGAGGTCATGGTGTTGTTGGAGACCCTGCACCCGATCCTGTCCGGCGGCATCGGACGCAATGGCTTTATCGCGGATTATTGGCCGACAAAAGTGCTGCGCGGGGACACCGAACCGGGATTCGCAATCTGTTTGTCGGCAAAGGACCCGCGCCTCGCCGCCGCGATGGCCGAAGAGGCTGGCGCGCCGATCCTGACTGGGGCCGTGGCGGCGTCCGCCGTGAACAAGACGGCGGAGGCTCACGGTCATCTGGATGTCTCCGGCATGCTGACGGTTGCCTGCGAGAACGCGGAGGTGAAGGCGACGTTTGGATAGGGAGGGGGCTCGTCAACAGGAACGAAAGGTGGAGCGTCGGCCGCCGTTAAGCCACCCGCTTGTCATGCAGATCCGAGATCGCCGCTGTGTCATAGCCAAGCTCCGTCAAGATCTCGTTTGTATGCTCGCCCAAGGTCGCTGTGCGCCGGCGGATGGTGCCTGGAGTTCTGGAGAGCTTAACTGGTGTGGTGGTAATCGCTGCCGGCTTGTCCATGCCGGGAAACTCCATGTCCTGAAGGAAATCCATCGCCTTGATATGCGGGTCGGCCAGGGTTTGCTTGGCGCTCAATACCGGGCCGCAGGGGATCCGGGCCACGTCCAGTGCGTCGAGTACCTCCTTGGTGGTCTTGTCCATGCACCAGACCTGCATCCGGGCGCTCAACAGTTCACCATTCTCACCTCGGTCTAAGTCGGTGGCGAAGCGGGGGTCCGTGAGCCAGTGACCCTCACCCATCAGGTCGGCCCAGCGCTTGAACATGGCCGGCCCGATAATTTGAACCATCACCGTGCCATCTGTGGTCTTGAAAGCATCGCTCGGACCAGCGCTGTAGCCGCGGTTGCCATAGCCGGGACGGTCATTTCCCTTGATCGCCTCTTCGCCGAGTAACGCGATGTTGAAGGCCATTACCGTGCGTGTCAGGGCGCCTTCGACAAGCTGGCCCTGACCGGTGTTTTGGCGCTCGTACAAGGCCGCCATGGTTCCGAACGCCGCGAGGGACGCGGTGCCGAAATCGGCGAAGGGAACGAAGGATTTCATCGGGTCGCCGGGCCGTCCGCCGTGATATGTGGCGCCGGCCAGCGCCTGAGCCACGCCATCGAAACCGACCCGCTCGCTATACGGTCCGCCATTACCGTATGCGGTGACCGTGGTCAGGATGATGTCTTCCTTGATCGCTTTTAGACTTTCATAATCGATGCCCATCGACACCAAGGTCGGTTGTGGCAGGTTGGCGATCACTACGTCGGCGGATTTGACCAGTTCGCGCACGATTTCCCGGCCCTCGGGCTTGGTCGGATTCAGGGTGAGCGAGCGCTTGTTGCGGTTTAAGGCCAGGAATAGTGGGCCTTCCCCGGTTTTGGCGACCGGCACCAAAAAGCGGTCCTCGCTGCCATCGACCCGGTCGACGCGGATCACTTCGGCGCCCATGTCGGCCAACAGCATCCCGCAGAATGGCCCGGCGATAAAGCGACCGAAATCAAGTACCCGGATACCGTCCAAAACTCCGCTCATCGCTTGGCTCCTAGCTCATCATTGCGTGAATTAGTCAGGACGATACCGCGCCGTGCCCGTGGAATAAATCCGCCTGGTGGCAAGGATGTCGATTATCCAGCAGTCGATGTGTCCGTGGAGCCTATGTGGCGTCAGTCTGCAGCCGGTTTTACCGGTCGGTACGACATGCTCGAACCTGTCGAGCGCCATGGTCGATCAGCCCCTGGCACGCCTTGACCACCGGCATACACGGCCATCTGTAAAACCGTGCTGGGGTCGCAGGATGCCGAGGCCCGGCGCCAGAAACAGCCCTTGGTGCTGAACTTATCCGGGCGTCCGGCATCGCATCCATTCTCGGCGCGCCGGAGCTTAAGCCCCTGGAATATGTTATTCTGATGAATCCCCCCGCCCCAGATCGGCTGCCCCTCGAGCGGGACTGTCGAGTCCAACCAGCCATGGGTGCGCAGCATTTTTATGGGCCTGGCACAAACGGTTGGGTGCGGACGCCAAAAGCCACTCGCGATCGGGGAATAGGCGGCAAAATCTGTGGGCGTCTGGCAGGCCGGATGCCAGGTTAACGAGCCGCCGATGGAAAACCCAGTCAAAAGCACCTGGTCGCGGTCGATGCCGAATTTGGCGACCGCGTAGTCAAGAGCTTAGTGGGTGAAGGTGAGTGCGTTCCTTAGCTTCGACCTGCCCGGAATGAACGACCAGCAACCACCTTTGTGACTCTCGCGTCCAAGACTATTCGACGGGATCACCGTGCAGTCGCGGTCCAGGAACGGTTTCATCATTTTCCTATTGCGCGTCACCGTGGCTCCGCTTCCTCGGGCGCCATGGAAATGCACAGCTACCGGAACTGGCGCTTTATTCGCCTTTTTAGGCAGGACTATGTTGTGGTCGCCAAGCGCCACCGCACAGGCCGCGTCGGGCCCGCCACAAGAGTTAGCCATAGCCGATGCCGGTGATAGAGGCGGCAACAAAGTCGACAGCAAGAGGGTTAACAAGCGTAGCACGTAACGCATTGATCATTCCCGTCGGAATTCGAATGTTGATTTTAACAGTTATGTGGCTGCATCGCGTTCACGATTGCTTGCGTGACGTGGTTGTCGGGCCCTGGCACACGCGCCTAAACTCCGAGCCATGAGATCGATCTCGCCCGGGAGGAGCAATCATGGTTGCCAGTTATGACCGCGCCGCCGAATCACTCGGCAATATCCTGCACATGGAGCACGTGAACCTTTTGATCCCGGAACAGGCGTCGGCGATCGCATTCTATATCAGCGGTCTACGCTTTACCCGCGACCCGTTCCTAATGGTTGGTCTTGAGAACATGTGGGTCAATATGGGTCGTAGTCAGGTGCATCTGCCACGCCGCGGCTCGGCACCGCAACTGCTGCGCGGGACGGTGGGTGTGGTGGTCCCGGATCTGGATGAGGTCGAGGAATCTCTCCGCGGTGTAAATCCGACGTTGAAGGGGACCAAGTTTTCGTTCAAGCGCAAGAACGATCGGATCGACGCGACCTGCCCATGGGGCAATAGGTTCCGCGTCCACGAGCCGGAGCCGGCCTTCGGCACTATGCAGATTGGCATGCCCTACGTGGAGCTAAACGCGCCGACCGGAAGCGCTGAAAAGATCGCCCGATTCTATTCCGAGATTATGGGCGCCAGTGTCTCGGTCGGCGAGCGTGATGGAAAACGCTGCACCTCGGTGACCACCGGCAAGGCCCAATATCTACATTTCATCGAGACCCGGGCGAAACAGCCCGACTATGACGGCCACCATGTAGCGATCTATATCGCCAACTTCGCTGGACCCTATGAGAAGTTGATGGAACGTGGCCTGATTACGATGGAATCCGACGCCCATGAATGGCGGTTCGTCGACATCGTCGATCTAGATACAGGCAAGTGTTTGTTCAAGATCGAACATGAGGTTCGTAGCGCTACTCATCCGCTCTATGCTCGCCCGCTGGTCAACCGCAATCCGGGGCAGAGCAACCGGGGTTACAAGCGCGGCCAGGATAATTTTCTCGGCCAGATTTAGCGGGTGAGGGGAGCGATTCCCACCCACCATGATTAGTCCCTTCCGGCGCTCCCTAGGCCTACTTGTCGTCGGTACCGGCTCGCTGATCACGCCGCTGGATTCATCGGTGAACATCGCTTTTCCCTATATCGTTGGCGATTTCGGTAAGCCGATGGCGATGATCCAATGGGTGGTGATTTTTTATGTGCTGACCTATGCAAGCCTGATGCTGGTGTTCGGCAAACTGGGTGACCTGTTCGGCCACCGCCGGATATTTGGCATCGGCCTCGCGGTCAGTATCGTCGGGCTTTTATTGGTTTCGGTTTCGCCAAGTTTCGAGGGGTTGTTGTTTTTCAGGTTCCTGCAGGGTCTGGGATCGGGTCTCGTGACCAGCGTCGGACCGGCGCTGATAATCGCGCTCTATCCAGAGGATCAACGCGGTCGCGCAGTCGGCATGTTCACCTTGATCTATGCGCTGGGCAGCATGTTGGGCCCATCGCTTGGCGGTTGGCTCGTGGAAATGTTTGACTGGCGCGCGGTATTTTGGTTCCGGGCGCCGATCGCTCTATTTTCGCTGGTGTTGCTGGTCACCTTGCCCACCCCATCAAAGCGGCTTGAAAAACCGTCCTACGATATCGCGGGCGCCGTTACACTTATCGTGGCTATGAGCAGTTTTATGATGACCTTGAACCAGCTGCAACGTTTGGAACAGCAAGGCGTTCTTCCAATCATTGGTTTCGCCGTGGTTTTTGGGCTTTCGATCGTGGGGTTCATTCACGCGGAGTCAAAGGCCAAGGAGCCGATTCTCAAACTCACGGTGTTCCGGAATATCGATTTCACGATCATCAATCTGACCAGTTGTCTGGTCTATCTCGCCACTTTCGCCGTCATGCTGGTTATGCCATTTCTGCTCCCGCGGCTTCCCGGGTTGTCGGTCTCCTCGGCTGGCATGGTCCTGGCAGTTGGCTTCGTTGGCGCCAGTATCGCCGCGCCTATCGGCGGACGGCTCATCGGGCTTTTGAGGGCCAATCGGGTTTGTTTTACCGGCGCGGTGATGACGGGGCTTGGCATTCTTGCGATAGGACAAGTTTCCGGCGCCGAAGACCTGCCTTGGATGGTCAGCGCCTTATTGCTCCAAGGCATCGGCACTGGCCTGTTCCAGGTTTCCTACATGTATATCGTCACTGGGACCTTGCCCGTGGCCGAGCGGGGCGTCAGTGGGAGCCTGGCAATGCTCACCCGAACCATTGGCGTCGTGACCAGCGTTACCACTTTGACTCTTGCTTTTGCCTGGTTGCAGGACTCCGCGATCGCGCGCGGTCTTGGCGAGGCGGAAAGCTTCCAAAACGCGTTTCAAGGCACCTTCACTGTTGCGGGCGGCGGACTTTTGGTGTTCCTGCTGGCAACCATGTTACGGCCACGCATTTGGCTTGGCCGGCCATCCGACTGAACCGACCAAATCCAGAATCGACGAGCCCGGAGCTGAGACATGAACAATTCAGACCTCATCGTGAAAATCCTGAAAGAGGCTGGTGTTACCCACGGCTTCGGCATTCCCAGCGGCAATGTGCTGCCCCTGATCGAGGCCATGCGGCTCGGTGGCATCGAGTTTGTGCTGACGGCGCATGAGGGTTCCGCCTCCTTCGCTGCTGATGTGATGGGACGGATGACCGGCAAGCCCGGCATGTGCATCGCCACTCTCGGCCCGGGCGCGACGAACCTGGCCACCGGTGTCGGCAGCGCCTATCTCGACCGCACGCCGATGATCGCGATCACCTGCAATCTGAACACCCCACAGCTTGGCCGGCGTATCCAGATGTGGATCGACCACCACGCGCTGTTCCGTCCGATCACCAAGGCGACGCTAGCCGCCACCAAGGACAATGTCGCAGAAGTCATGGCCCGGGCGCTGGACATCGCGATGAGCGAGCCGATGGGCCCGGTGCATATCGACCTGCCGGAAGATGTCTCGCTCGCCCCAGCAGGCGACACGACGGTCTCCGGCACGGTTTCGACCAAGACTGTGCCGGCTCGCGCCGTCGACACCGATCTGCAAGCAGCTTCAGATTTGATCGCCAAGGCGAAACGCCCGATCGCAATTCTTGGCTCCTCGGCGATGCGGATGACCGACCCGTCGCTGCTGAAGGCTTTCGTTGAGCATCATGGTCTGCCCTTCGGCACTTCGACTATGGCCAAGGGAATGATCGACGAGGACCACGCGTTGTCCTTCGGCTGTATCGAGCGGGCGCGTCGTCAAATTCAGCGCGAATTCATCCGCTCGGCGGATCTGGTGATCGGTCTTGGCTTTGATACGATTGAGGTTGAATACGAGGTCTGGGTCGGCTCGGTCCCAGTGCTTTCAATCGATATCGAGGATCCTGATGTCGCGGACGGCGTGACCGTCTCCGGCACCGTCACCGGCGATATCACCGATAGTCTGGCGCGGATGCTGAAAATGCCGGCCCACGCCAACGAATGGACCGACGCCGCTATCGCGGCGCATCGCGATGGCTTTAAAGTGGCCTTGCGACCCAAAGTCGAAAACTTCTCCCCACACGAGGCGCTTGATGTGGTTCGCGCGGTCGTACCGCGCGATGGTATCATCACCTATGATGTCGGCGCCCACACGCATCAGATCGCCAGCCAATGGGTCACTCACGCGCCGCGCGCCTGTCATGTCACCAATGGTTGGTCCTCGATGGGCATCGGTATTCCTGCCGCAATCGCCGCCAAGCTCGCGCGCCCGGATCTGCCGGTGGTTTGTGTCATTGGCGACGGTTGTTTTCAGATGACCTGCGGCGAAGTCGCGACGGCCCGCCGCCAAGGCCTGTCGATCCCAATTGTGGTGCTGGACGACCGTTGGCTCTCGCTGATCCAGATTAAGCAGGAAAAGCGGCAATACGCCCAGTGGGGCTCCCAGGTAGAGATGGCCCAGTACGAGACGCCGCCGGCGCATTACTTCGGTGTCCCGGCGGTCGGTGTCCGCAACGCGGCGGCGCTGAAATCGGCGCTGGAAGCCGCCTTCAAGGCCGATGGCCCGACTGTGATCGAGGCGGTTGTCGACGCCGGCCATTATTTCGAGACCGTCTTTGATTGAGGTTCATTTTAAGATGAGCGCATCTCAACCCGCGATCCTATCTCCGGTTCCGGCCCATGCACGTTATCTCACGTTCAACGCGCGAGCTCGTGTCGACGTAAAGCCGGTTTTGGCCGACCTCGCCGCCGTTCCCGTGGAGGATGGCGTGGTTACTGGTTTTGGTCTGGGTCTGATCCAAGTTCCGGGAGCAAGGGTCGACGGGTTATGTCCGTTTCTGGCGATCAGTGGTCTGAGCATCGAGATCCCGTCCACCTAGTCCGACATTTTGGTATGGATCGGCGGCGTGGATCGCGGCGACATCGCCAAGACCGGGAATGCGCTTACTGCTCTGCTTTAGCCCGCTTTCGTTAGAGCGGCTATGGCCGACGATGTCATGCACGCGGGCGGGCGTGACCTCACCGGCTATGAAGACGGTACCGAAAACCCCGAGGGGGACGCGGCCGCCGAAGCCCCGCTCGTTCGGGACCGTGGGGCGGGCAAGGATGGCTCCAGATTCGTCGCGGTCCAGCAATGGGTCCGTGACCTCTCCCATTTCGTCTATCTGGCCGAACCGGAGCTGGACAATATCATTGGTCGCCCGATTTCGGACACTGAGGCAATCGACGACGCCCCCGATTCGGCG
>JAPKDN010000146.1 GCA_028822575.1 Alphaproteobacteria bacterium
AAGCGCGCTTTAGCTGCCGGTTTTGCTTAAGCCAAGGAGCTGCCTGACCGGGGCAGGGGTGATATCGAAGCATTGCTCGACTTCATCCAACTTTGGATGGCGAGCAATGGTGTTTCGAGCTCGGGTTTGCTCCATGACCGAAATCACCGTCGCCAGGGAAATCGCAGTTATTAAACAGAAGACTGGTCGCTTGGTGAATGACAAGAGTTTCGATCGATCGTTCGTGCCTCGCTGACCGATATCGACCGACTGGTGATTAAACAGGCCGTCGATGATGCCTCGGTGCTAGAGATGCTCCAAGCCGGTCCAGTGGACGCTATTGTGATGGACATTAACATGGCGCCCATGAACGGGTTGGTTTCCCTGAAAGCTATCCGCGCCGGCCCGGCTTCAACACATGTCGTCATTCTGACCAGCCTGAATGACATCACGGTTTTTCGCACCTGTGGGGAGTTGGACTGTCAGGGATTGTTTTTTTAAAACCCGTAAGCAAGAGCGAATTGATTTCGAAACTGGCGCGCTGTGAGTTGCGAATGGTCACTGCGCGAGGGGGGCATTATTGGGGTGTCGATGTGTAGGCGATTGTTCTGGTTGACGATGACGGCGTTCCGGCGCCCACCCCTTCAACGAAACTGGAGGTGGCGCGCCTGGGGCATGAGGTCAAGAGTGTCAATTTCGCGCGCTGAAGCCCAAGGACGTGCTGGCGGAGGACCTGCGCGCGAGCAACGGTAACTCAAGGTACCCGCCTGAACTGAGTTGACCGGCATGATCATCGACTGTTTACAGGACTTGAAAAAGATGGCCGCGATCTATTAGCCCGTTGTCGAGCGCGAGGTCGAATAGATCTGAAGCATGAACCACCCGCTGGATTCGATCGGGTGAGCGGGCGAGGTTTCTTGATCGAATAATGCTCTGACGTATTGCAACTAAAGACAAATTCTCACCTCAGACCCCGCCATACTTAAAACGCCGCCTCGTCCAGGGTCATGACCAGCGCCCCACCACTGATAATGGGCCCCAGCAAGGCGGGCGCTTGGCTCAGATGGGTTTCGGCGAAGAACTGGGCGGTGACCAGCTTGTTCTCCAGGAAGCCGGCGTCGCCAGAACCGTCGGAGAGTTGTCGTCGCGCCTCGATCGCACCTCGGGCCAACATCCAACCACCGCTGACCAACCCCATCATCTCGAGGAAGGGCACCGCGCCGCCGGCCGCGCGCGCGGGATCGGCGGGAATGCTCTCAACCAGCCAAGTGACCGCGTTGCCGACGGCCTCTACCCCGGATTTTAAATGTTTGGCGAGGCTGGCCTCGGCGGCATTGGTGGTGTCCAGCGCGGCCATGGTGCCCCGTACCGCGTCGAGAAAGCCGCGCGCCATCTCGCCGCCATCGCGCGCGACCTTGCGGCCCAAGAGGTCCATCGCCTGGACACCGTTGGTGCCCTCATAGATTGTGGTGATCCGGGCGTCGCGATAATGCTGTCCGGCACCGGTTTCCTCCATGAAGCCCATGCCGCCATGAACCTGGATATTGGTCGAGGTGATTGCCAGCCCTGTATCCGTGCACCACGCCTTCACGACGGGGATCATAAGATCAAGCATCGACTGAGCTGCCGCCCGTTCCGCCGGGTCTTCCAACCGGTTGGCCCGATCCAGATCGGCGGCGACCCCATAGCAAAGCCCCCGCATCGCCTCGATCTGGCTCTTCATGCTCATCAGCATGCGGCGCACGTCCGGGTGGTTGATGATCGGCGCACCAGCCTCACCGCCCTGGATCGGACGGCCCTGTACCCGCTCCTTGGCAAAGTTGGCCGATTGTTGATAGGCGCGCTCGGCGATTGCCAACCCTTGGAGGCCGACACCAAGCCGGGCGTTGTTCATCATCACGAACATATATTCGATGCCACGGTTTTCCTCGCCGACGAGATAACCGATCGCTCCGTTGTCCTCACCATAGGCCATGACGCAGGTCGGGCTGGCGTGGATGCCGATTTTATGCTCTAGCGAGACCGGGCGTACATCGTTGCGCTGGCCAAGCGAGCCATCAGCATTCACCAGAAATTTCGGCACGATGAACAGTGACAGCCCCTTGGTGCCTGGAGGCCCCTCGGGCGAACGGGCCAGGACGAGATGGACGATATTGTCCGTCATGTCATGGTCGCCCCAGCTGATGTAGATCTTCTGACCCTTAAGCCTGTAGTGATCGCCCTCGCGGATAGAGCGGGTACTGATCGCGCCCAGATCCGTGCCGGATTGCGGTTCTGTCAGGTTCATGGTGCCGGCCCATTCTCCGGAGACCATTTTCTCCAGATAGGTGGCCTGCTGTTCTGGAGTGCCGTGGCGCTCAAGAGCGTCGATCGCCGCTTGGGTGAGCAACGGGCATAGCGTGAAGGACATATTGGCGGCGTCCCACATCTCCCAAAGCGCGGTCGACAGGGTCCAGGGCAGGCCCTGGCCGCCATGTTCGGGTGAGAACGGCACTGAATTCCAACCCGCCTCGGCCCATTGGTTATAGGCCGCGCCGAAGCCCGGCGCCGCTCGGACCACGCCGTTCTCGATCCGAGCGCCCTCGATGTCGCCCTTGTGGTTAAGCGGCGCCAGGACATTGCCCGAGAACTTGCCAGCCTCCTCGAGGATCTGATCCAGTAGCTCCTCGTCAAGCGGTTCCAAACCTGGAAGCGCGGCGATGCTTTGCATCCCCACCACGTGTTTCAGAACAAAACGTATATCGGCCAGAGGTGCGGCGTAAGCGGTCATGGCGTTCATCCCTCGGCAATTCCCTGCGGGGCGAGCCCGCTGTTTAATTGCTCCTTAGCTCAAGTTTTGGTGCGTGTCCATTGCGACTGCGACACCGGTGTCGACACTGCGCAAGTTTGGGGTCTCGCGAGCCCAACTGTGAGCGAAGTCGAATGACAATGACGTATAGTTGGTGTGCAAAGAGTCAACGCATTGCTTCGCCCTGGGGGGTAAAGGTCTAGGCAGAAATTTAACGAATATTCACAGGAACAAACCATGGTTAACATCACTATCTCATCGGCTATCGACGCCCCTGATTTAAGCAAAAAACGTCAATTGCTCTTCGCGACAACATTCAAACCCCAGCCCGAACCGCCGCCACCCATCGTGTGGTCATAGCGATCCGCGAATGGTCGAGCGGGAGGGCCTGGGAGGAGAATTTGGCGATGACCAAGTCGCGCTTAGCATCCACGAACAGGTTCTGGCCATGCACACCGACCCCGAACAGCATCGGGCCGTTTCTGGCACCATTTGGCGCACCGGCACTGGGACGCTCAGTATACCACTTGGAGCGGTAATGAATTGGGATTCCAGGAAAATACGATGCGAAGTCGCCGTTGTCCCAGGCCTCGTGATCGCCATTGCTGGCGATATCGGCGATCCAGGCGGCCGGCACGATCTGTTTGCCACCTCGCGCGCCCTCTTGTGCGACTAATTGGCCGACCAGGGCGAGATCGCGGGTTGTCGTACACATGCCGCCGGCGGCGCGCGGTGCGCCCAAACGGTCGACGGTGACATAGGCGGCGCGGCTGGCGCCCATTGGTCGCCACAACAACTCACTGATCAAATCAACATAGCGGGCGCCGGCGCACCGCTCAATGATCCAGCCCAACAGGTCGGTATTCGGCGATACATAGTGGAAGGGCCCGCCATGGGGGCCGCTGGTTTCGGTCAGGTTGCCGTAGAAGTTTCTGAGATCGCTTGGGCTCTCGCTGGGGCCAAGCGGGTTCCAGTTGGTGGCCTTACGATACTGGATAATGGCACCGGAGGTGGCGAGGTAATCCTCGTCGAACTCGATCCCGGCCCTCATATCCAGCAAGTGCCGCACCTTGGCGCCGGCATAGGCGGTGTCCTTGACCTCGGGGATAGCGTCAGTGACCAGGCGCTCCAGATCCAGCACACCCCGGTCCACCAGGATCCCAGCAAGCAGGCCAAGCATGGATTTGGAGACCGACATTAGGATATGGCGCGCGGTGACATCCATGCCGTTAGCATAGCTCTCATGGATGATCCGCCCGCCCTTTAGGATCACCAAACCATCGGTATCGGTTGCGGCCATGAAGTCGTCGAGATCCAGGCTCTCACCGTCGTCGTTGGTAACGGACAAGCCTGAGAGATCCATCGGCGCCTCCACCGACAATGCGACCGTGTCCGGGTCGTTGGCGATCTCCGCCGAGGCAACGACCTCGCGGACATGATGGAAGGCCCATTTGTTGAAGGGCTCGGTTCGCCAGTTCGCCAGTGTTACCTGTTCAGCAGCGTGAGCTGGGAAGTGATGCATCATAGCGAACCCCGACGTTATGCCAAGCCAACCCCATCGGGCATTGGATTTTCGCTACCGGCGACCATGCTGTCAATTCTGACGGTTCAAAATCATCCTCCAACGATTGGAAGCTTTTTGAGGTTGTTGGTCGGATTGGTGCAAGTTTCTATCACACCACCCGCGATCGCCACCACGCAGAGCCGGAGCAAGGCCGCGGCCGATATTAAGGTGAGGCAGATAACCGTCTGAGCTGGCATCAAGATAATCTTATGGCGCCCCTCTTCGGAGACCGGCCTCTGGGGCAAGAACATTGCTCCCGGTATTTTGGCGTTGATTTTGGTGATACTTTGCGTGCTGCCTCTCGTCAGGGTTAGCACCCCACCTGGAGTCACAGGCGTTAATCCAACCCTTGCTTTGCCCATCTAGAACGGGAAAGGGGACATAGGCACCCTGGCGTTTTAATGCGAATCAACCGTCATAAAGAGATCTCATCCAGCCGGTAAATGTGGTTAAAATTCGCACCTAGAACCAGAGCGCGTTATGGCTCGATCTCACCACTACCGCCACTCGCGGCTCGCCCGCTTGGCTCAAATAACCTTACCTGGATTCATCAGCCCCTGCGGATCCAGCGCCGCCTTGATGGTCTTCATCATGTCGAGCTCGACGTCGGACTTATAGCGGGTCATTTCCTCGCGTTTGAGCCGGCCGATTCCATGCTCCGCGCTAATCGATCCATGGTGGGCCTGAACGGTGTCGTGCACCGCCTCGTTGATGGCGCCCCATTTCTCCAGAAAAGCCTCGCGTTTTCCGCCCTCGGGCTCGGCGATATTGAAATGCAGGTTGCCGTCACCGGCATGGCCAAAGGCCACCAGGCGCGCTTTGGGCTCGACTTTTTGGACCGCCGCCCAGGCATCCGCGTAGAAGGCGGGGATTGCCGATACGGGGACGGAGATATCGTGTTTGATCGAGGCGCCTTCGAGCTTCTGCGACTCGCTGCCATTCTCCCGCAACGCCCAGAAGGCCTGGCGCTGCTGTTCCGATTGCGCGATGGCTGCGTCCAGGATAATGCCATCCGCCATGGCCTGACTGAGGATCGCCGCAAAGCTTTCCCCCAGCGCGTCGTCGTCTTTGGCCGTGGTCACCAGTTCTAGCAACACATAATGATCATGCCGATCGGTTAGTGGATCAGTGGTGCCTGGGATGTGTTTTAGGATCAGGTCGACTACCAAACGCGAGATCAGCTCGAAAGTCTCGACTCTATCGCCGCTTTCACTCCGGGACCGATCGAGCAGATCCATCGCTGCCGGCACGTCACGCACTGCGCAAAAGGCCGAATGAATAGCCCGTGGTTTGGGAAACAGTTTCAGGACCGCTGCGGTGATGATCCCGAGCGTGCCCTCGGCGCCTAGAAACAATTGCTTGAGGTCATAACCGGTATTATCCTTGCGCAATCCCTCCAAACCTTCCCAGACCCGCCCGTCCGGCAACACCACTTCCAAACCCAACACCAATTCCTTGGCGTTGCCATAGCGCAGCACATTGGTGCCGCCAGCATTGGTTGAGAGGTTGCCACCGATCATGCAGCTTCCCTCAGCGGCGAGACTGAGCGGGAAATAGCGGTTGGCCTCGGCCGCCGTCGCTTGCAGAGATTGGAGCACGCATCCGGCTTCAACGGTCATTGTGTAATTCGTCGTGTCGATTGCCCGCACCTTGTTCATCCGAGCTAAGGACAGAACGATCTCCTCACCACTCTCCAAAGGGACAGAGCCACCGCACATGCTGGTATTGCCACCCTGGGGCGTAATCGGCAGCCGTGCGTCTGCACAGATCTTCACGACTTCAGCAACCTCGGCGGTGTTAGCAGGTCGCACGACCATCTGTGCCCGGCCCTCGTAATAGCCGCGCCATTCCACTAGATGCGGGTGCATCTCATCGGCGTCAGTGGTCCAGCCGCGGTCGCTGACCACGGACTTGATCCGTTCGATCGCGGCGGCCTGGGCGGAGGTGGGTTGATAGGGCGTATCGGACAGGGGGTTGGAGGCCGGTGCGGCCATGTTTGGCTCCTGGGCAATGTTCCTTCTTATCTAAACTACTTGAATAGCAGGACAGCGCTCCGACGGGCAACCTGTGCGGACGGGATCAACGAGGAGCCGCGGCCCGGCGCAGGCGATCGTTGATCGCGGCGCCCAGCCCATGCTCAGGGATCGGCGCCACGGCAATACCCTCGGCTTCGGCGGTGTCGAGCGCCCGGAGCATATGAAACAGGTTCGCTGCTGCCTCGGCCAGATCACTGGCGTGGCTAAGATTGAGGGCGTTATCTTCCCGATTTCTTGAGCCAAAGCCAAGGAAGGCGTCGCTATCGAGAGGCTCCAACACGCCTAGACGTACGGGGCAGTTCGGCGCGTAGTGGCTGGCTAGCATGCCCGGTGAGACCAGCGGGTCGTCGATCGGCGGATCACCAACCGGACCAGTGATCTCCGCCAGCATCTCCCGGGTGATGGCGCCAGGTCGGAGCAGCGTCGCTGTCTCACCAGAAAAATCTACGACCGTCGACTCAAGCCCCACGGCGCAGGCACCGCCATCAAGGATCATCTCCAGGCGATCGCCAAGCTCGCTAGCCACGTGTTTGGCGCGAGTTGGGCTGATACGACCGGAGCGGTTGGCACTCGGCGCCGCGATGGGGCGGCCTGTTCGGGCGAGCAATTCGCGTGCCAGGGGATGTGCCGGAACCCGAAGCGCGAGGCTGTCCAATCCGGCGGAGGTTAGCCAGGCGACCGGGCATTCCGGCGCCCGCTTGACCACGATGGTTAAGGGGCCGGGCCAGAATTTTCCCGCCACGGCTTTCGCCGTGATGCTGAAGTCGCCCAACGCAAAGGCCGCTTCGGCATCCGCGACATGGGAGATCAGCGGATTGAAGAGCGGTCTTCCCTTGGCCTCAAAAATCCTTGCGACTGCCGTCTCGTTGGTTGCGTCAGCGCCAAGCCCGTATACCGTCTCGGTCGGAAACGCGACGAGCCCGCCCGCCCTTAATATCTCGGCTGCTTTGTCCAGGTCCTTCGGGGAGGGGTACTGTAGAGGCGCGTTGGTCATCGGCGGCAATTATCGACCGGGCGGGTCTCAGTCAAGGTTGAAAGATCTCTTCGGTGGCATCACGGCATCAAACGTCTGCCTGTCCTTAGTCAATTTCGCTTCCCCGT
>JAPKDN010000147.1 GCA_028822575.1 Alphaproteobacteria bacterium
CGCGCGCGAATCCGAGCGACGCAAGGTTCCCAATACGACGTGCTCTTTCACTGCCGCAGGTATGCCGAAACAGAGAGGAAATCTTGGCTCTGCGCGGAAGCCTGGAGGCTTTTCTCGATTCTGGGGAAGCAAAAGAGCTTCGGGGCGATGACCCGATTGCGTCAGTCGGCACAACGAACTTTTATCAGGTTTTTCACGGGTTAAACGATCGTCCGATTTCCGAGAGAGTTGCTGCATTTCACCGTCGCTGCTTTCCTCGCCTATCTTGGATTGCACCGCATTGTCGCGAGGGCCTTCGACCGGTTTCGGGTTCGCGTCCGCGTTTAGGAATTTGTTCGAGATACCTTAACCGGCACACGATCGGTTTGTTATTCGGCGGGGTAATTGAGCGGCTCGCGGCTACTGGGGCTTTTGAAATCATCATCCTACGTCCGCCGGGCCGGCACGACGAAGTTTCTCAGCGTATCGATACTGCGGCCAAACATGTGATCCAATTACCGGGGTCTTTAGCGCGGGCGCAAGAAGCCGTCGCCGACGCTAAATTGGATGCGTTACTCTATACCGATATCGGGATGGAGCCTTTTACCTATTTTCTGGCGTTTGCCCGGCTTGCACCGTTGCAGTTCGTCACCTGGGGGCACCCGGTCACCACCGGTCTGGAAAGCTTGGATGGATACATCTCCGCTGATCTATTCGAGCCCGACACCGGCGATGCCCACTACACAGAGGGGCTCCGCCGAATGAAGCATATTTTAATGTATTATGAGCCGCCAAATATAGCGATGACGGCGACGAAATCCGACTTCGGGCTGTCAGAAAGCGCGCCAGCTTATGTGTGTCCACAAAATATCTTCAAGCTGCATCCAGAATTCGATGGTTGGTTGGCTGATATACTGCGGGCAGATCCGTCCGGGCGGGTGGTCTTGATCGAAGGCTTGAAGGATGGTTGGACAGACCGGCTTAGGTTACGCTTGATCAACACGATGCCTGATGTCTTCGACCGGGTTGTGTTCCTACCTTATCTTCCAACGCAACGATATTTTGAGCTGGTCGCCGCCGCCGATGTAATCTTGGACCCGATCCATTTCGGTGGTGGCA
This sequence comes from Alphaproteobacteria bacterium, assembly GCA_028822575.1. Next base: position 1,099 of record JAPKDN010000147.1, read on the forward strand.
ACACGACCTTCCACGCCCTCGCCCTCGGCACTCCCCTCATCACGATGCCGGGCATGTTCCAACGCAGCCGATTTGCGAGTGGAACATACCGGTGCATCGGACTCAGGGGTCTCATCGCGCGGGATCGCGCGGATTATGTTGCTCGAGCGGTCGCGTTGGGCCGGGACAAGGGGTCGAGGCAGCGGATGTCAAAAAAGGTCAAAGATGCTTCGAGCGCGATCCAGCGGCGGCACGAATCCGCAGACGAACTTGGCGCGTTTTTGTTGGATGCGATAGAGACCCGTCGATGAGAGGCGCGTGTCGCCTCAGTTCACACCCTGGCTTTCGATGAAGCTGGCTTTGTTGGCCAACATATCGAATTTGAGGCGGGGTTCTTGTTCCAACTCACGACCGGTGACCCTAACAAAACGCGCGTTCGCCGGATAGTTGATCGCGTGGATCGCCCGAATATCATAAAGCCCAGCCTTGCCCGGTGTAAGCCGATATGCTTTGACCTGCTCAAGCTTGGCTTCCCCATCTCCCTCGCCGCTGTCCAGCCGGCGATACTCGCTCATGTCGGTATACTCGGTCGCCTGGCCATAAACCGCCCAGGAATTTCCATGATCGTGCGGCGGCGACGAGGCGGGCTTCTCGTTGATATGAGCAAGCACGACGAATTCAAAATCCTTGTCCTTGTATAGCGTGTGCACGCCAAGCTCAGCATCCGGTCCAAGTCTAGCATGCAAGAAATCCTGGTTTGCCAGGAGTTGTTCTAATTTGCCTCGGATAGTCTCGCGACCGTCGGGGCCATTATCGGCGATGATCGCGGCGCGGCAGTCCGCGCAAAAGTCGTCGAGCGTATAGGCCATGGTCTACCTCTATTGCACTAATTGAACGAATATAGCTGAGTGGCGGCACGGGTCCCAAGCCCTCGAGCGCTTTATTTTTCATGGGCCTGATGTTTGCCATGCGCGTCATTGCTCCGTCGGCGGGGCGGTGCGAAACTTCGATACGGTATCGAAATTGAGCAAGCGTATCTGTGAGATTACTCTAAGTACCCTCGAAGCGAGATCGGCGGAGGAGCATAACATGACGGCGAATAAGAGTGCTTTGTCGCGATTTAAGGTTCTTGACCTCACGCGGGCCCGGGCGGGCCCGACAGCTGCGCGGATGATCGCAGATTGGGGCGCCGAGACGATCAAGATCGAACAACCACCGGCGCTTTCGGAGATTCCCCTAGGCGGGCCACGTGACGGGTTTGATTTCCAGAACCTACACCGCAACAAACGCTCGATGACTCTAAATTTCAAGGAAGCCCGTGGTCGCGAAATATTCCTCGAGATGGCCAAGACTGCCGATGTGGTGATCGAAAATTATCGCCCCGACGTCAAGCACCGCCTAGGTATCGACTATGAGACCGTTCGTGCTGTCAATCCACGTATCGTTTACGGCAGTATTTCCGGGTTTGGCCAGACCGGGCCCTATGCCAAGCGCGCGGGGCTCGATCAGATCGCGCAAGGCCTTGGCGGATTGATGTCGGTAACAGGCATGCCCGGCGACGGGCCGGTGCGGGTAGGCATCCCGATCGCGGATCTAACAGCTGGAATTAACCTCGCCTATGGCATTCTGGTAGCGTTGCTTGAGCGCGAGGTGTCCGGCGAGGGGCAGTGGGTCAACACGTCATTGCTGGAGGCACAGATCATGATGATGGATCTGCAGGCGGCCAGATATATCCAGGATGGAGAAGTACCGGGTCAGGAGGGCAACAATCATCCGACCAATACGCCAACCGGCGTGTTCCCGACATCGGACGGTCTAATCAATATTCAGGCTTCTGCGGACCATCTGCTGAAGCGCATGTGCGAAACGCTAGGGTCTCCCGAGATATACGATAACCCAGACTATAAGACCAATGAGTCCCGGACCGCCCGGCGTGAGCAGATCAACACGGAAATCTCCGCTTACACGATCAAGAATTCGACCCAACATTGGGTCGAAGCTTTCGCCGAGGCCGGCGTGCCGTGCGGGCCCATCCATTCCATGGACCAGGTTTTCGCCGACCCGCAGGTCCAGACCCTGAACATGGATCCTGATGTGCACCATCATCGGCTTGGGACGCTGAAGGTGGTCGGCCAGGCGGCGAATTTGATGCGGACGCCGCAGGAAATGCGTTCGGCCACGCCAGATCTTGGTCAGCACACAGAAGAAATTCTCACAGGCATGGGTATCTCGGTGGACGAGATCGCCCGCTTGCGAGCCACCAACGTCATTTAAGACTTCACATCACAACATCGAATTGCGAGGGGACGTTGGCCAGCGTATATAGCTAGTCAACGTTCCTTTGATGTCAACGTTTGCGGATGGCCGATGAAACTTTCAACCGAGAAAATTTTGGCCGCGGCGGATGGCTCCGTTGGCCGGATCACGATCAATAACCCCGAACGTCGCAACGCCATTTCACTTGAGATGTGGCAAGGCATCTCCGAAGCTTTCGACGCCTTCGGCGCCGATCCTGCGGTCCGCTGCGTGGTAATGGAGGGCGCCGGCGATAAAGCCTTTGCGTCGGGCGCCGATATCTCGCAATTCAAGGAAAACCGCTCCAACGCCGAGGCGGCGGCGGAATACGCCAAGATCTCGATGTCCGGCCGCCAAAAGATGTTGAGTTGCGAGAAGCCGTTCATCGCGAAAATTCGTGGTTTCTGCATGGGCGGCGGCCTTGGTATCGCGCTGGCTGCGGATATCCGTATCGCATCGGACGATTCCCAGTTCGGCGTCCCGGCGGCGCGGCTCTCGATCGCCTATGACCGGGTCAATCTTGGCAATCTCATGGCCCTGGTGGGGCCGTCTAAGACCAAGGAGATTTTGATCACCGCCAAACGCTATACCGCGGCTGAGGCTGCAGCGATTGGACTGATCAATGCCTGCGTGCCAGTCGCGGGCCTGGACGCCGCGGTGACGGATATGACCGATAGGATCGCTGAGAACGCGCCGCTGTCGATGCGTGCCACCAAACTGACGGTCAATGAATTGCTGAAGGATGACGCGGCCTTTGATACGGATCTGGTCGCGGTGTTGACCAAGGCGTGCTTTGACAGCCGTGACTATCAGGAAGGGCAGGACGCGTTCATGAACAAACGCAAGCCGGCTTTCGAGGGTCGCTGAACCCGGTTTACTCTCTGGCTCCTGCAGCCATCCGGGCGATGGTGTTGGTGGTGCTATGGCCGTCCTTTAGGGCGGCCAGCAGCACGTGACCTCCATTGGCCTGAACAAAGTCGGCGCCCACAACGGTCTCGACCGTATAGTCGGCGCCCTTGACCAAAACGTCGGGCCGGATCGCCTCGATCAACCGTTTCGGTGTCTCGTCGTCGTAGATTACCAAGGCGTCAACATCGGCGAAGGCATTCAGCACCGTCGCTCGGGACGCTTGATCCTGGACTGGTCGATTGGGCCCTTTCGAGGCAAAATACGGAGAAGCATCGCTATTCAATCCGACGACCAACCGGTCACAGGCGGCGCGGGCCTGATGCATCAGCGATACGTGCCCCGGATGCAGGATATCAAAGCAGCCGTTGGTAAATCCCACACGCAGGCCGTCGGCGCGCCATTTGGCGACCTTCGCCAAAACATTGTCCAAGCTCCAAGAGGGTTCTGTAGCAATGGCGGTTGGCCGGGCCGGCGAGGTCTCCTCGTCCTTGGCGCCAGGGCTTGAATTGAGCGAGCCGAGATACCAGCGATAAGTAGCTGCCACGCCTTCTTCCAGCTGGATAGATGGCTGCCATCCAGACTTTCTTATTCGGTCGATATTCAAAAGTTTGCGCGGTGAGCCATCTGGCATGGAGGTGTCGTGAGCGATCTTTCCGGAGTAACCGACGGTCTGCTTGACCAATTCGGCAAGTTCGGTGATCGAAATATCCTCGCCACAACCGATATTCACCACATCCTCCGCATCATAATGGCGCATCAGATGAAGGCAGGCATTCGCCAGATCATCGACATGGATGAACTCCCGCCTCGGGGTGCCACTTCCCCACACCACCACTTCAGACGCGCCCGAGAGCTTTGCCTCGTGAAATTTGCGCATCAAGGCAGGCATGACGTGGGCAGTCTTAAGATCAAAATTATCGCCGGGGCCGTAAAGATTCGTCGGTATGGCCGAGATACCCTTGAAGCCATATTGGCGGCGATAGGCCTGGACGAGCTTGATGCCAGCGATCTTAGCGATCGCGTACCACTGATTTGTCTCCTCCAATGACCCGGTCAGCAGCGCTTCCTCGACCATCGGTTGCGCAGCGTTCTTGGGATAGATGCAGGACGATCCCAAAAATAGAAATTTTTTGACCCCATGGCGATGGGCGCTGGCAACAAGATTTGATTGGATCGCCAGGTTCTCTTCGATGAAGTTCGCTGGATAGCTGCGGTTCGCGTGAAAACCACCGACCCGTGCCGCGGCGTCGATCACATGGGTTGGCCGTTCGGCAGCGAAAAAACGGTTGGTCGCACCGGAATTCGTCAGATCCACATCGGATTTTCCACGTAGCACCAGGTTTTCATATCCCTCACGGCGAAGTGCTCGCACAAGCGCCGAGCCGACAAGCCCACGATGGCCAGCAACATAGATACGGCTGTCATGGTCCATGGTTCTGTACTCCGTGGGGTTCGATCGGTACGGCGGTCTTGCGATCGAGTTTATCTCAGACCCAATAATCCGGCTTCAAGTAAGGTGCGCTCTTGCGAGACCAGTTCGAGCTCACTGTCAACCATCATGCCCACCGGCACATCAAAATTCATGGTGGCTTTCAATCCGAGCACTTCCCACACTTTGGAGGCGTCACCGACGAGGGTGTCGAGGTCCAGCTTGGCCACCGCCAAAGTCAGAAAGTTGCGCACGGTGTAAATTTCGCCTTTCACAACCACATAATTATCGGAATTATTCGCCTGAAGCATCCGCCACATCGCGTCGGCATAATCGCCTCCGAAACCCCAGTCCTGCCGTTCTTCCCGATAATTGATGCCGTCCCAATACGCCGATACTTCCAAGGCAATAGATCAAAATCCTTGCGAAGTATATCGTCGTTACTGAAATCATATCCGCCATTGAGGCGGCCGACGGTATTGAACTTTTTTTCATCAGGATACGACGTGAGCACATTGACATCAGCCTCCAGCAAGAGATTGACTGCATGCTAGCCCAAATCGTTTCTAATCCTGACCTTCGGCATCACACTGGTAAAGACCAAGCCTTTCGCGTTCTTTGGTGTGCGCAGGACGTTTGAACGCTTGCCGCCAACGATCTCGACCTTGGTAAAAACATTTATTTGGTCCGCGGGCTTGCGCCGGCCGCTTCGGTCCTTGTCGTCAAGGAGGGCTTGGAATGGCAATACAAAATTTTCGTAGTCGAGGCGAGGGCGTTCTCGTTCAGGTTCCATACAACCACTGGAGTGGAAATTTTCACTTCCTTAGCGCTTGGCGTGATAAAATGATGACATCAAAGGTTTCCCACACCCGGCCCAGCGCGGAGGGTAAACATGGCGCTTAGCCAAATTCAGAACCGATCCAGAGGTCCCAGTCAGGAATACCTGCTGCTGGACTACATGCAACGCCTTGGCCGCAACATTGATGGCCGAATGGGGGTTCATATCCACCTGTCCCGGCTAAGGCCCCAGAATCGACAGGACCATCATATCCGAATCGCCGCCGCTACATTTGAAGGCATGGTAGCAAATTATGAGGGGCAGATATTCACCCTCAGTAATGCCGACCTGTTTTTCATCTGTAAGGACGTGGCGATTGAGGATATCGACGCGGCGATCATGAAGGTCCGCCATCTGTTCAACGAGGATCCGCTGTCCCAAGGTGACGACGAAGATGGTCTAGCGCGGTTCTGCACTTGGTATAATGTCACCACCCAGCAAGAGGATTTGCTGGATTTGGCAAAGCAGATGCACCGGGAGCGGGAACGCAAGAACGGCCACGCGGTCACCCAGGACCGGTCGGGTACGCGAACCAGGAGCGAAAAAAAGCCCCTGGATCCCGAACAATTAGGGAAGCTTGAAGCATTCCTGATCAGAGCCGACCTTTCCAATCTTATGCGCCGACAACCGGTTTGTGCGATCACTTCGACCAATCCGAACCCTCAACCGGTGTTTCGTGAGCTTTATATATCCATCACCGATTTGCAGCGGACCGTTTTGCCCGAGTTCGATTTGGCCTCTAACCGTTGGTTGTTTCAGTATCTTACTCAGACCCTGGATTCGCGAATGCTCTCGATGTTGACCCGCAATGACGACACGTCGATCGCTTCGTCCTTCAGCATCAATTTGAACGTCCAGACCATCCTGTCGCCGCCATTTCTCAAATTTGACTCGGGTCTGAAGTCCGTGGCTCGAG
>JAPKDN010000148.1 GCA_028822575.1 Alphaproteobacteria bacterium
CTTGGTAAAGGAAAGGGTATTGTTGATCGCTCCCTTGACCTGATCGGAGGTTCCAGTCCAATCGGCGAACATTCGATCACCCTTTTTCTTGAAGGTCACGAATAACCGGATTGGTTTGCCAACATCCACGCCGTCATCGTCGATCCAGTCCTCGAAGCTCCATTCGCCGTCGGGAAGCTCTAGCAGCGCGGCCTTGGTCACGCGTTCGGTGTAATCGACAAAATCGACCAGGAAGTTGGTCAGCGTGCCGACGCCGTGCTCAGTCACCAACTCAAGGAACTGGCGTTCGGCGATATTGCAGGCCGCGAGTTGGGCCCGGATATCCCCAAAGACCTTTACCGGCACTCGGACATTGGCCTCGATCAGGCTAAACAGCGTCTCGTTTCGCTTGCCCTGCTCGTACATGTACATCGGCGGAATGCGCAGGCCTTCCTGATAGATCTCGGTCGAATCCGACGCATTCGACCCGGCGACCCGACCGCCAACATCGGTGTGGTGGCAAATCGTCGCCGCGAAGGCGATGCGTTTGCCGTCAAAGAAAATTGGCTTGAAGATGAAGATATCCGGCAAATGCATGCCGCCATTGAACGGATCGTTCAAACAGAATACGTCCTCGGGTTTCATGGCGTGCCCGAACCGATCAACCACCGCACCAAGGGCCGTCGGCAATGAGCCAAGATGCCCTGGTAGGGTCAATCCCTGAGCCACCAGTTTGCCGTCCGCGTCGCAGAACGCCGTTGAAAAATCCATATTGTCCCGCAACACGCCCGAATAGGTCGTACGAACGATCGTCAGCGCCATTTCGTCGGCGATCGAAACCACGGCGTTGCGCAGGAGTTCAAATTCGATCGGATCCCAGGTTCGGTCGCTCATGATTACCCCAGTTCCAGTGTCCAGTTGGGAGTTTGCGACTCTCACGCCGCAAAAGAAAGGCCAAGGATCAACAGCCTGCGGATTTAACGGGTGGGCCTTGACCTGTTCGCCGCACCGTTTACCCCGCAGCTTTGCAGACGAGCCTGGATTCCTGAGGGAGAAGGATCGTGATTGTCGCGCTGCGCCCTGCGACGCTAGCCAATTCTACTCGACCGCCACGCAGTTCCGTCAGCGATTTTACCAGAGGCAACACGAGGGCAGTGCCGTTTTGCCTGTCGGGTAATGTTGCGACACGATTGAAAGAAAGGAGAATATTATACTGAAATTCTCTGGGAATGCCGATACCGGTATCGATGATCACGATCATGGCCCAGTCCCCGCGCTTGCCCCAGTCGTTGCTTGCGCCACCCGCTACCCGTATCGCGCTTAGCGAGACCTCGTTGCCACGTCGTTTGAATGCGTGACCGTGATGGTTCCGAGCGCGCTGAGCGCCATGAACGCGATTCTGGGCCAGACTGCGAACGGAATGACGATCGCGCGAATCTCGGTGACCGGCGTTTGCGTCTTGATGCCACTGGAATTTGTGCTCGCCAAATCCCGTCCCCGCCTTTCTTGTGGCGCACGTTCTTTGGCTGTACTCGCAAGTGCAGTGTATCGACACAACGTGCGCCACAAGAAATTAATATTCACACCACGGAGACCATTTGGATGTATTGGCGGATGCGCTGCGCAAGCGTTCGGACAATCTCCGATATGTGTTTATAACGCCCGCACGGCTTGCCAAGGTACCGCCTCTCGCCCCAAGATTGCCTATAGAAATTCCCGTTTCACGCTAAGGAAAAAGCACTATGGATCTTCATCTCGGCGGCAAGTCGGTTCTCATCACCGGCGCCTCGAAGGGAATTGGCTTAGCCTGTGCGCATGGGTTCGCGGCGGAGGGCTGCAATCTGCATCTGGCCTCGCGCACCCAGGCCGACCTCGAGGCGGCCCGGGCGGTGATCGTCTCAAAATATGATGTCGAGGTGACTATTCATGCGCTCGATATCTCCGACTCAAGCAATGTCGACATTCTTGCTGACAGATGCGCCGATATCGACATCCTGGTGAACAACGCCGGAGCCATTCCGGCTGGCGACATCCAGGCGATCGACGAGAAGACCTGGCGCGAGGCATGGGATCTCAAGGTCTTCGGCTATATCAACATGACGCGGCGGTTCTATCCGCTGCTCAAGGATAGCGGTGGCGGGGTGATCCTCAACATCATCGGTCTCGCGGGCGTTCGCGTGGATCCGAAATATGTCGCTGGGTCGGCGGGTAACGCCTCGATAATCGGCTTTACTAATGCCATGGGTGCCCATGCGTTGGAGGACGGAATGCGGGTGTTGGGTATTTGCCCGGGGCCGGTGCAGACTGAGCGTATCACAACGATGTTGAAGACAAGGGCGAAGGACGAGAAGGGTGACGAGAGCCGCTGGCAGGATTACTTCGCTGGTATGCCTCTCAACCGCCCGGCCCTCGTCGAGGAAGTCGCCGATGTTACGACATTCCTCTGTTCTGACCGGTCGTCCTGGTTGACTGGAATTACCATCAATGTCGATGGTGGCGCGGCGAACCGATAGAGTTTCGGAACCGGGGGACAAGATGATGGCGCGTGGGCTCGACCATTTGGTGATGGTGGTGAAGGATCTGGAATCAGCCCGGGTTGACTACGAACGGCTCGGCTTCACGACCACGCCGCGTGCTCTGCATCCATTCGGGACCGAGAACTTCCTGGTCCAGATGCAGGGTAATTTTCTTGAGGTGGTTGGGATCGCCGATACCGGCATGATCCCGCCACATGCCCCTGGTGTGTTTAGCTTTGCGCGTGGCAACGCGGATTTTCTTGGGCGCCGCGAAGGGATGTCATCGCTTGTTTTTCAAAGCGCCGACGCGCGGATCGACCGCCGGGATTTCCTGGCGGCGGGCTTGAACGCCTATGAAAATGTCGACTTTTCCCGCAAGGCGAAATTGCCGGATGGGAATGAGGTGACCGTCGCCTTCTCGCTGGCTTTCGTCACTGATCCAGCGATGCCCGAGACGACCTTCTTCACCTGCCAGCAACACGCGCCGGAGCATTTCTGGAAACCGGCTTACCAGGTCCATGCCAATGGCGCCGACCATGCTGCCGAGGCGATCATGGTTTCGCCTGATCCTGAGACTCATGCCGACTTCTTTTGCGGCACGCATGGCGAGAGCGCGGTATCGGTTAAAGGTGGCGGTATATCCGTCACGACCGACCTCGGGACAATCTCGATGATCACGCCGGATGCGTTTTCTGCCATGTTTGATCGAGACACACCTGGGCCGATGAATACCGCTCATTTCGCGGGTTTCAAGATCGCCGTCTCTGATCTTTCGACGACCCGTGCAGTTCTCGTTGATGCCGGTGTCGAGACGAGGGACACTGTCGGTGCCTTGCAAGTGGGTCTCGCTGGGATCGCCGTCGAATTCACCGAGGTGACATAAGCCTGATTCGGGAGAAGACGGCATGTTAAGGCACGACATTCTCAAACACCCGACCAACCTTCTTACATCGGTCCAACGCGACCAGTATTTCGAAGAGGGCGCCGTCATCGTCGAGGGTGCGATCCCCGAGACGTGGCTGAAACGATTGCGCGCCGCCTCGGACGAAATTCTCGAGCGCAGCCGCTCCGTCGCCGAGTCGGATGGCCGGTATATTCTCGAGGCGGGGCACTCCACCACGGCACCCCGACTGAAACGGCTTTCCAGTCCAGTCGACCACCATCCCACCTTCTGGGATTTCACCTCTTCGTCGCCCGCTGTCGAGGCGGCCGCGGATCTGGTTGGCCCGGATGTGAAATATTACCACTCCAAACTTAACTTCAAGGTCGCCAGGGTCGGCATGAAGTTCGATTGGCATCAGGATATCCAGGCCTGGCCGCATACCGACTACAGCCCGATCACGGTCGGCCTGTATCTTGAGGATTGCGGAATGGAGCAGGGACCGCTGATTACCATCAAGGGCAGTCAAGATGGCCCGCTTCACAGCATGTATGACGCGGATCGAAACTGGGTGCTCAGCATCCCCGAAGACGAGATCGACATGGACAAGGCGACGCCTCTGACCGGTCCCGCCGGCTCGTTGGTGATGCTGAACTGTCGCACCATCCACGGCTCGGCGCCGAACCTATCTGACCGAGCGCGGCCGTTTCTACTGCTGGTCTATTCTTCGGCGGATTCGTTTCCTTACATGTTCAATCCGATTCAAAGCCCGCGCATGGGCGCGATCGTTCGCGGTAATCCGGCGTTGGTGTCTTGCCACGATCCGCGGTCCTGCGAGGTGCCACCGGATTGGTCCAAGGGCTATGTTGGGCCTTGGGCGCATCAGAACCGGGAAAAAACCCCGCAGGAAAAAGAATAATTAGCTGTTCAAATTACAGGAGTTTCCATGAGCAAGCCTGCCGCAACCGCCGGTTTCATGTCTATGAAAGGTGGTGGCTATTACTCCAAGGCCACCATCGGCGCCAAGCACACCATCGACCGCGCCACGCATCTGATTCTGGACGCGGTCGATCGGATGGCCCCCGCCGATGACGGCTCGACTTTCACCATGTCCGACATGGGCTGCGCCGATGGCGGCACGTCGGTGACGATGGTCGGCACGGTGCTGAAGGAGGTGCGCCGCCGGGTGCCATCACGGCCGATCCAGATGGTCTACACCGACCTGCCGCGCAACGACTTCAGTCAGGTGTTCCAGAACATCCATGGGCAGACTGATATCGTGACCTATATCGACGAGATCGAAGACCTCTTCGTATTCGCGTCGGCCACGTCGTTCCACAAGCCGATTTTTCCAGGTAGGACCCTGAATTTGGGGTTTTCCGCCACGGCTTCTCACTATATTAGCGAGAAACCCGGCGTGATCTCCAACCATGTCCACATGGTCGGCGCCGAGGGGGCAGAGCGCGCGGCTTATGTCGAACAAGGTCGACTCGATTGGGAGCGTATGCTGCTGAACCGGGCCCGGGACTTGGCGCCAGGTGGACGATTGGCGCTGTTTAATTTCGGCATCGACGAGGCGGGCCGATATCTCGGCTCGACCGGCGGCATCAGCATGTTCGACACCTTCAGCCTGCTTTGGGCGGCGCTGAGGGACGAAGGCGTGATCACGACGGAGGAATTTATCAACACCAACTTCCCGCAGAGCTATCGAACGGTCGAGCAATTTACCGCGCCGTTTCGTGACCCTGCAAATCCGGTCTACCAAGCGGGCCTGCGGATGGAGCATGTGGAGACCCGGGTGGTCGACTGCCCCTTCGCGGTTGATTTCAAAACCCACGGCGATGCGGCGCGCTTCGCCCATGAATATATCCCGACCCTAAGGTCTTGGAGCGAGGCAACCTTTGCCAGCGGCTTGTCGTCGGCGCGGCCCGCCAAAGAGCGACAGGCGATTATCGATCAGTTCTACGATAGCTACGAGGCCATGGTCCGCAAGGCACCGGAAGGTCATGCCATGGATTATGTCCATTGCTATTTGATTATCGAGAATGTCGCCGAGTAAGGCTTGGCCTCCAGGGGGCCGGCCCATTCGCTTGGTCGCTTGGAATTTCCACCCTAAGCTGGATGTGTTCCTGACGTCGCGGTGATCTCCGAGGTGACGGAACCCAAGCGTCTAATCACCAAACAGCCGGCGTTGACCAATGCCTCTAACGGTTCACGGATTGCCGGGCCTGGCGGAACCACTGCGCCTGTTAGAAGTTTGGGAGCAGAAAGCCAATCCGGGCTATCTGCAGGACGCGCTCCTGGGTTACTGTGGTTTTCTGAAGGATGGCCCATCGTTGGTCGCCGACGACTTCAACAATCACGTGTTCTGAGACAAGCCAGGTTGGCGGATGAACTACGCCAATTAGATCGCCGTTCTATCTTGTCTCGGCCTGGTCAGCGTCTATCTCGCCGTGCGCGGTATCGAAGCCGGGAACGATCTGGAGCCGGCGATTTTTGAGCGTGACCGCACGATAGATGGCCCCATTTATTAAATCGACTTTGTCTTAATTTGCCAAGTATGGACATAACGGTGCTTCACTTTTGATGTCGGCGGGTTCTAGCGATCACGTGCCGTTAACTCTCGAAATCGATCTTGCAAGCGTTGGCAACTCGGTTTAGCCAACGTGGCTTGACCGGAACTTCACAACTTCGTCCCAAACACCTTCCCGACCGCCGCCGAAGCGGCCATGGCGAGCGCGCCCCAGAACACCACGCGAGTTGCGCCGCTGACGATGCCTGAGCCACCGACCCTGGTACTGAGACCACCAAGGCACGCGAGCGAGACGATCGTGGCGAAGGCAATGGCGGCGATTTCGCGCCCGCGTGGCGCCAATAGAGCGACAATCAAAGGGAGGCTCTCTCCAACGACGAAACTGACGCCTGAAGCCAGCGCTGCCTGAACTGGACGGGCCGCTGTGACCTCCAAAATATTAAGTTCATCCCGCATATGCGCGCCTAGCGCATCGTGTTTTTTCAATTGCACGGCGACCTGACGGGCCAGGTCCGGTGTAAGGCCACGCGTCTCATATATTTTGGTCGACTCGATAAGTTCCTCCTCCGGATAATTTCGGAGTTCTCTGCGCTCCCTTTTCAAGTTTGGCGCCTTCGCTGTCCGACTGTGCGCTGACTGACACATACTCCCCTGCCGCCATCGACATCGCGCCGGCGACCCCAGCGATCATCATGTCTTGCTTCAAGGCCATAGCGGCGGCTACACCGACGATCAAGCTACCGGTCAAAATTATGCCGTCAGTGGCCCCCAGCACCGCCGCCCGCAGCCAATTGATACGTTCAACCATATGGATTTCGGCATGAGGCCTAAACCATGGGATGCATCCAATTCAGGTTACATCTTCGCAAGGAGCCTCATCGCATCGCCGCCTCGATGTTACCGCCATCAACGGTGGTGACGCTGGCGGTGGTGCGTTCGGCCAATGCGTGATGCAGGAAGGCGTGCGCGACATGGTCGGCGGTGACTTCCTGGCCAAGCAGATTGCCGGACAAATAATCACTCTCGCTGACGCCGCGTGCCGAGGAGCGTTGGGCGATCATTTCGTCTGTCAATAGACCCGAGCGAATTCGGTCGGCATTGACCGCATTGGAGCGAATGCCGAAACGACCATATTCAAGCGCGTATTGTCGAGACAGGAAAAGGGTCGCCGCCTTAGGTAGACCATAGGCACCAAAATTCTTGCCTGGATTGACTGCTTGTTTCGAGGCGTTGAACAGCAACGCACCGCCGGTGCCCTGGGCAAGCATGACCCGCGTCGCAGCCTTTGCGACATTCTGGTGGGCGAAGAAATTAAGCTCGAAGCTTTGCCGCAACTCGGCGTCATCCAGAGTTCCAATCGCGCCCTGCCAGGCGGCGCCCGCGTTGGAGATCAGGATATCTAGGCCACCAAAGGTCGCCGATATCGCGTCGAACGCCGCCGCAACCGCAGCCGGATCGGTCACGTCGCAATCAATTCCGATGGCGCCATTGCCGGCCGCCTTCGCTGCCGCCTCCGCCGCGCCCAGGTCGAG
>JAPKDN010000149.1 GCA_028822575.1 Alphaproteobacteria bacterium
GTGGCCGCGCGTCCGCCAATAGGAGATTCTATCACCTGGACAAAGCAACAAGCCTTGGTCACTATCTGTATGAACGTATGAAAGAGGTTCAAAGAATCCAACATCGTTCAAGGGAGGTTTCAAACATGAACAAGTCGTTAAAGACGGCGCTGGCAGTGTCGCTGGCCGCCGGCATGTCCCTCGCGGCGCATTCCGCGTCTGCCGATGGGCTGCCAAAATCATTTTCGTGGACGGCCTATGGCACAACGTCCGCCGGTTATGCCGCCTCGGTCGCGGTCGGTAACGCTATCGCGGAGGACGGCTATAAGCTGCGCGTCCTGCCGGCTAAGAACGACATCTCGCGGATGACGCCACTGAAGAACAAGCGCGTTGAGTTCTCGGCCATGGGCGTCGGCTCGTTCCAGGCTCAGGAAGGCGTGCTCGACTTCGGCAAGGCGAAATGGGGCCCACAGCCCGTTCGCCTGTTAATGATGGGCTGGTCCGATACCAATAACGCCCTGCCGGCGACGGCCAAGGACGCGAATATCATGAAGGCATCGGATTTGAAGGGCAAACGCATTGCCTGGATCGTTGGTGGACCGGCGCTTAACCAGAACATGCAAGCTTGGTTAGCCTATGGAAATTTGACCTGGGACGACGTGACGATTGTGAAAGTCCCGGGCTGGAAAGCCTCCATCCAGGGCATCATTGACGGCAATATCGACGCCGCCATCGCCTCGACCAATTCCTCAATGCTATTCCAGGTCGAAAGCTCTCCGCGCGGCCTGCGTTTCTTCGAAGCGCCCAAGGAAGAGACCGCGAACTGGGAGCGTATGCAACAACATGCTCCGTGGCTCGTTCCGCATGTCGCGACCGCTGGTGTTGGGCTGTCGGCCGAGAACACCCATACGGGTGGAACCTTTGGATACCCGGTGCTGATCACCTACGATCATATGAGCGATCAGGCTGTGTATGAGCTCGTTAAGCTGATGCACACGCGTTACGACAAATATAAGAACGCTCATGCCAGCGCCAAAGGCTTTGCTCTTGATCGACAGGTCTTTGAATGGGTGCTTCCTTACCACGCGGGCGCAGTGAAATACTTTAAGGAAGTTGGTGTTTGGACGGCAGGTTATGACAAACACAACAACAGTCTGCTGGCTCGCCAGGACATTCTCGTGAAGACCTGGAAAGCCAGTGGCTCGGGGGCCGACTACGCAAAATGGATGAAAGCCCGCGAAGCTGCTCTTAAAGCGGCTGGATATGTTCCGATATGGGGCGGTTAGATGAACAACTGGAGGTCATGGAGGCGGTCGAAGCTGAAGCAAGCGTCGGCCGCCTTCGTCAAATAGGGGGCGTTTGGCGCTCCCTATTTCTGGCCTTCACGATCTTCGGCGTCCTACTTTCGGTTAACCAGATTTACAATCTGAAAATGTTCGTCGACGTCGTCATCCTCGACAACAGCTACCTGTATCT
This sequence comes from Alphaproteobacteria bacterium, assembly GCA_028822575.1. The sequence continues at coordinate 1,456 of JAPKDN010000149.1, forward strand.
GTTGCTCGGTGTTTTCTTCTCGATCGTCTTTTTGATTTTCCCAGCAACCTCAAAATCGTCTCGTGAGATCATTCCCTGGTATGATTACGTGTTTTTCGCGAGCGCGCTCGCGATTAGCTGTTATTTTTCCTGGAATGGCCTGCGCAGCCTGGAAGAAGGCTGGGAGTATGACTCGCCGACCGAGCCCATGGTTCTCGCCTTCTTCATGTGGGGCCTGATCATGGAAGGTGCCAGGCGCGCCGGCGGCTTGGCGATATTCATTGTTTTCGGCCTTTTGTCATTCTACCCAGTTTTCGCAGAATCCGCGTTCATGCCAGAGATCTTCAGCGGAGCCAGCCAGAGTATCGTCGACACCGCACGCTATCATTTGATGAGCGAAGAGTCGGTGCTCGGCATCCCGATGCGTGTTTTCGGAACCTTGATCATTGGTTTCATCGTATTTGGCGTGGCGCTGCAGAGTACGGGTGGTGGACGCTTCTTCATCAATCTTGCCTTCGCCATGCTTGGCGGCGTCAGGGGCGGCCCAGCCAAGGTGGCGATCGTCGCCAGCGGCCTGTTCGGCTCGCTCAGCGGAAGTGTCATCACCAATGTACTAACTACGGGATCGATGACCATCCCGGCGATGAAGCGTACGGGCTATCCGGCGCGGTACGCTGCCGGCATAGAAGCCTGTGCGTCGACCGGAGGGGTGTTGATGCCACCGGTCATGGGTGCAACGGCTTTCGTCATGGCATCTTTCCTGGATATTCCTTACATCTGGGTCGCGATCGCCGCGATCGTGCCTTCGTTTCTTTACTTCTATGGTTTGTTCGTACAAATCGACTCCTATGCCGCGAGGTTTGGTATTAAAGGATTGCCCAAAGAAGAATTGCCGTCGGTCAAGGGCACCTTGAAGGACGGATGGTATTACGTCTTTGCGTTCTTCCTGCTGATCTATCTATTGGTCTATCTGAAACGCGAAGCCCAAGCTCCCTTCTATGCGACCGTCGCGTTGTTGGCGCTCAGCCAATTTGGTAAGCTCAGTCCGCGTGATCCATGGTTCTACGTGCTCATTGCCTCGATCGCCGGGTTCCTGACTCTGGTTCTGACAAGTGTCTATTTTCCGCCGGAACTGGTAACCATTGTCCCCGTCGCCAGCGCCATTGGCGTTTTGGTGATCAGTCACATTCCTAAGCACATCCGAATATCTACCACTGCCATCTTTGACTTTGTCGAGGCTAATGGCCGTCTTCTTGCTGAGCTGGTGGGTATTCTGGCCGCGGTTGGACTGATCATCGGCGGTGTCATGGTCACCGGAATGGCGGGGGCCTTCTCAGGCGACCTAGTGCGCCTCGCGGGCGGGAATGTATACATTCTTCTACTCATGGGCGCGATAACCAGTTTCATTCTCGGCATCGGCATGACGGTAACGGCGGCCTACATTTTCCTGGCTATCGTTCTAGCCCCGGCGTTGATCGAGCTTGGGCTAGACCCGATCGCCGTGCATCTGTTCATTCTGTACTGGGGCATGGTGTCGTTCATCACGCCCCCGGTCGCCCTCGGCGCCTTTGCAGCGGCGACAGTGGCCGGGTCAACGCCAATGCGAACGGGCCTGGAGGCGATGCGGCTGGGGAGCGTTATCTATTTCCTGCCATTTTTCTTCGTACTCAACCCAGCCCTTGTCCTAAACGGCCCGCTCGATCAGATCATTATCGAATGTGGTACCGCCTTTTTTGGCATCACCCTGATCGCATCGGGTTTGCAAGGTCACCTTGTTCTTGTGGGATCTCTCCACAACGAAGCGGCAGCGCTACTGACGCGATTGCTCCTCATCGCATCCGGGTTGCTTCTGGCCTACCCGGAAACTGTATCTAATCTCGTTGGTCTAGGAATTCTCGTACCCGCTATAATTTTGGGACGGTTCGCGGCGAAGGTCATCGCCCGGCCAACGACAGTGGCATCGGCACTCGAATGAAGATATCCGGCGGCGGGACCAAACCCATCGCCGGGTTTCAAAGTTCTTGATTGAGACGCAGCTTCCAGAACGGCCGAAACAGCTCGATCTTTGGGCACCGGCTCATGACGACCTTCAGACCCGCCTCCTCGGCGATCCTGGCGGCTTAATCATTGGGCAACACGATTGACCCTTAGGCACCTTAGCGCCGATCTCAACCGCCTCGCGTGCTATACTCGGCAGGGCCTCCTGGCGTCGAAACCCCTAGACCATATCAACCGGACGGTCTACCAACGTCAGCGACGGATAAATCGGCTGTTCCGGGGTCTCATGACAGCGCGAGGGACCGTTCAGTTCCTTACCAAAATCGACGATGAAGTCGGGGTCAATCTCCATTCCGTTGACCGCGGCATCGCAGTTCACCATCAGCATCACCCCGCCGTCGCTCCAGGTAGAAGTGATTGTCCCAGGCCGAGAACAGTGAGGTGGTTGCAAAAAGCCACTTGCCGTCGAGGCTAAGCTAGATTATCTGCGGGCCAACAGAAACCTCGTATCTGTTTACCACCGGCGCTTTGTTGAGCAAGCCACCCATCCAGACCTGCCCGATGAGTTTAGCGTTATGCGGATGTCGTATTGCCGGATATCGCACTGCGGGGCACTATAGAGATACAGAAATCGATCGTCTATCGAGAGCAGGATGACCGTGATGACACCGAGTATCAGGGTGGGCCATTCCGGATATGTCCCATTGCCGACGTCGATGATCTATTCACATTGCCGCTCACCGGCCGTGTCATTCCATTAGTGATCGACGTTCGCCGACAATGCCGCGCCAACGAAAGCACACCTGGTAGCTGGATCGTGCTGAAAGCGGACCTCCCACGAAACCAGGCCATCCTCGCTGAGATAAAAGTCTGTTTGGGTTCCTTCTTCTTGAAATCCCAGAAATTAGGTCTCGCATCCGGATTTCTGATGCCCAACCTCTTCCAGATCAAAGCCCGGCATGAAGGTATTCATGCGCCGCCCATTCACTGGTGACCATGACGTTGTGGCGCGGTTGATGCCAAAATTAGAGGAGAATTTGATATCAGCCATCGAGTTTTCCCAGCTCCCACTGAGGTCCAAATTCTCGTTGAGATGCAATTAGCCACCAGACGCGTTTCCCTTTGTGTCGCCGAACATGGAAATGATGATATCCGAGCCCAGGCAATGCACGGTGCGCAGGGCCGAGGGATTGGAGCGCGCCTTGATCTCAACGCCGCTGATCACCTTGTAGAGGCTCAGATTGCGCGGGTCAGTGACGCAATCGACGATATGAAGTTTCAATCTGCACACCCCCGGCACAATCAAATAGCGATGCCCCTTCGACGCGTCACCATGGCAGGACGAGCAAGCGTTCCAACCCATGTGATGCAATTCGTCGCCAATGCCGGCAACCTCGAGGAGACTGATCACCTGGTTGCCGGTTTAGCAATCCGGATCGGCGTCGTTGGTCGCCATGTAATCTGATTTTTAAATGCCGGTTCCGATATACGGTGCATCCGCATAAAGGAGTTTCTCCTGCGACGCCCACATCGCATCCTTTGGTGAGGCAAAGCCCGGTCCACAGCAGGTCGCATCGGAAGCGTCACTTGCCATCTAAACCCCTCGGTCCCGTTAATCACCCGCGCGCCTTCGTTAGCCCGAAATGCGCTCCGCAATCGAGAGAACGCGATGCATGTCGCGTAGCACCGGTTTCTCGATTAATTTGCCGTCGACCACGACCAACCCGGTATCTGCGTCGGCGAAAGCCTTAATAATGCGCCGGGCATGGGCGATCGCGGCTTCATCGGGCGTGAACACCTCATTCAGAATTCCGATCTGATTGGGATGGATGGAACCCTTACCACTGAACCCGAGGTCGCGAACCAGCTCGGCCTCTTGGCGCATGCCTTCGGGGTCTTCTAGATCCAGATACGGGACATCGATTACATCAAGCCCCTGTCCTGCCGCCGCATGGACGATCCGGGAGCGCGCGTAAAGCAAAGGTCCCCAAGCATTTCGACACCGAAGTTCGGCCGCCATGTCGACACCACCGAAGAACAGCGCGTCAATCCTTGGGCTGGCTTTGGCAATGTCGTAAACCGCTTCCAACGCGGCATTGGTTTCGATAATCACATGCAGGCGCGTCGCATGGCCGCGCTCGGTCAACAGATTGTCGAGCCAGATTACCTCATCAGCCGTGCGAACCTTTGGCAGCATCAGCGCCGGCGGTGGGGTGTCCGTGGCCAACACGGCCTGAACATCCGCAAGGCCAAAGGCCTCGCGCAGACAGTTGATCCGCACTACCCGCTCGACACCGTCATCGGCCTGGGGCTCGGCGAACAGCGCGATGGCGTTGCGCCGCGCCTCGTCCTTGTCCTTCGGCGCGATGCCGTCCTCGAGCTCGACACAGACGATGTCGGTACCGCAGGCCAAGGCCTTGGGAAACATGTCAGGCTTCAGGCCGGGGGAGAATATAAAGCTGCGGCGGGGACGGACAACGCGTTGCAGTGACATGGGGAACCTTTCCTTGGGCATTGGCCAATGTCATGGCGTTAATTTCAATAAAGCTTTCGAACGAGTGAAACAACTTTCACTTAAATTGCCGCCTCTCTACCGAGTCTTGGGAAGCTCGACCCCGGCCATTTTCTCCAAGGTCTTTGTCAATTCTGTCAGATCCGCATCGCGGCCAACCTCGGCAATACATTGCATAAACAGGGTGCGAATATTGGTCCCCAGCCACATCGGTGCCTGGTACGCCTCGGCCTCGCGCCGCCAGAGATCCAGATCCTTTTCGATGATGTACATCGCGCCACCATAATCGAAATTACGGTTCAGCACATGATTGGGGATCTTGGTTTCGGTCGCGCTGTTACGCCCGGACGAGGCATTGATCACCTCAAGCATCTGTTCCGGGTCGAGGCCCGCTTTGGCGCCAAGTGTCATCGCTTCCAAGGCAACTGATATATTGCCGAAGGAGATGATGTTGTTAACCAGTTTCATGGTCTGTGCAGCGCCGGGCTTATCATTAAGGTAGACGAGCTTGCCAGAAATCCCCTCCAACGCGGGTTTCAAGGCCTCGAAGGTCGCCTTGTCGCCAGAGCACATGATGCCGAGACTACCCGCCTCGGCGCCCGGCGGACCGCCGGAGATCGGAGCGTCGAGAAAGGCCTTGCTGGTCTCGGCCATTTTTGCGGCGACATCGCGCGAATAGGCGCTGCCAGTCGTACCAAGATTGACGAAAGCCGTCGCCTGCGATCCTCCAAGCACACCATCGACGCCGATCGCAACCGCCTCAGCAGCGTCCAGGTTTGGCATGCAAGCCAGGACGACATCCGCCGTATCTGCTACCTCGCGAGCGCTCCCTGCGACCGTAGCGCCACGTTGGGCAAGGGTTGCGGTCCGCGTCTCATCGGTGTCACAAACCACCAGTTCGTGGCCCAGGTCGATCAGATTTACCACTATCGGCCGCCCCATGGCGCCCAGCCCGACAAAGCCTATGTTCATTCCTACCTCCGCGCTTAGATGATCGCGTGCCGAACCCTGGCCGAAACCCATTCACTCAGCAGAACGGTAACGAAAATCACCAGAAGAATCGTTGAAACTTGGGTCCAGGCCAACGTGTTGATCGACCCGTTAAGCTGTAGCCCTATGCCGCCAGCCCCAACCAGGCCGAGGATGGCAGATTCGCGGATATTGATATCCCAACGAAACACCCCGACCCCGGCGAAGGTAGGTAGGACCTGTGGGACGATGCCATAAAGCAATTGTTGGGCCCGGCTTGCTCCTGTCGCTTCGATCGCCTCCACCTGGGTTTGGTCGATTTCTTCGATCGCCTCATACAAAAGTTTAGCACAGAAGCCGATCGAGCGAAGTCCGATCGCGATGGTACCCGCGAGAACACCGGGTCCAAAAATAAACACCAGCATCAAGGCCCAGATCAGCGAGTTAACCGACCGCGACGAGACGATCACGAATAGCGCTGCCGCCCGGACGACCAAGTGCGGCGTGGTGTTTCGAGCAGCCAGG
>JAPKDN010000150.1 GCA_028822575.1 Alphaproteobacteria bacterium
GGACCGGTATAAATTCGAACGGCGCATTCCAGTCGGCGGCGAGTGCGCTGATTTCATCAAGGCAATAAAGGTGCGCCTTGGTCCTGGCGCCATACAACAGGATAACCGGCCGATTGGCGCCAAGCGCACGGGCCTCCTGCAAAATCGCCATGATCGGAGCGAGGCCGCTGCCACCCGCAATGCAGAGCATTGGCGCCTTGCTTGGCTTGAGGTGGAACGCGCCATAGGGCGCCGCCACCTCCATCTGCGTTCCGAGGCGTTCACCGCCAAACAACCAGTCGGTGAAAGCGCCTCCCGGAACATGGCGGACATGGAATTGCAACTGCTTTGCCGACCCGTTTTTGGGTGCGAATGCGAAGGAGTAGCTTCGGGGGCCGTCGATGCTAGGCAGGCTCAGATCGGCGTACTGGCCTGGGGTAAAGGACAGCGGTCGGTCAAGCTCGACAATGAGGTTGATTATATCCGGGCAAAGCCGGGTGGCTGCGACAATCGTTGCCGGATAGTTTTTGACAGCTTGCTGGCTCAACAAGGGAGCGTCGAGTGCAATCGTCAAATCCGAGCGAGGTAGGGCCTGACAAGCAAGCCTGTATCCAGCCGACAGTTCGTCGCGCTCCAGAACCAGCGCGGATGGACTTAATTCCCGTATCTTGCCGTCCAGAAGCTTGAATTTGCAGGTTCCGCACGAACCGACTTTGCAATCGTGCGGCATGGCCATGCCCTCGGCGAGCATTGCTTCGAGCAGGGTTTTGTCTTGGGCGACAAACAACTCCCGCGCTTCGGAGGTCACAGTCACCTTGTTGGGCTTGGGCTTTTTCAGGAAGGAAAACATGAATGCGATCTATTCTGTTCGATTTGCGGCAAGTGGGATGAAAGTAAAAGGAAGTGTCATCCCCGGAGGGACGACGCTCGAGTAACATGCAGATGACCGGACGGATGTTGGTGGACTGTGTCAGTCGATGGCGAGCCACTGCGGCCAACCGGCCCTCGCGTTGGCGGCTTGTGCAAGTTTGCGCTCGCCAGGTGATGCAAACCTCTGGTCCCAGTCTTTGAGGCGCGGCTGGGCGATGAACCGGTTCCAGACTGGCGGGACCAGTCCGCACAGGAAACACAGAAACAGCGACGGCATCTGCGGCGCCTCGGGCTCGGGCCGCAGTTCGTAGAATGGGGTGTGCCCGTCGAGGTGGTGGTTGATGTGATTGGTGATCTCGACCCCGATCGGACGCACGATCATGCCAAGATGGTTCCATGCGTGATGCTTGGCGATCGGCTCCCCCTCGATCCGCAGCAGGCCGTAATGTTGAAAGTAATTGAAGCCTTCAACCAGCATCTTGGCAAAAAACATCGCGGTGACCGTCACGAGTCCGGCGATAGGACCGGCGAGAACGACCATCACACCGATAATTGCGCCAACCAGCACCAGTTGCAACCACATCGCATTGCGCCAGCTCCATTTCGAATGACCCAGACGCGAAAGGATCTCCGCCTGCTTATCCCAGGTGTCCTTGTACGAACCCCAGGTGGCCGAAAACACGAAGCTGTAGATGGTCTGCCCTCTCAAGGGTGTGTCACTATCTTTCGCTGTGTCGAGATGCACATGATGGGTGACAATGTGCGCAATATCGCGATTGGGATCGCCATAGAAGGCACTCAATCCTTTTGCCACAGCCCTTGGGAACCAGTGCCGGCGATGCATCAACTCGTGCGCGACGGGCAGGGTCGGAACCGCAGAAAGCCATGCAAGGCTGGCGATCGATCCGGCGATCTGCCAACCCGAAGCCGCATCACCCAATATCGGATTTGTGCCGGAGTTTACCGAGTGGGCGAAAACCAGATAGAGTGCGATCATCAGCGGTAGCTGCAGATAGATCGCTAAATCGGCGACGGACGAAATGCCGAGTGCGCGCATTTTGCTGTCATTTGGAAGGGCTATGTCAAGCATCATCAGCACTGGGAAGGTGCCAAAGCCGAGCCACACGAACGGGCCGCCGAGGACAAACCCTGCGATGCCCGTCATGGTCATAACGGGCACAAGATAATACCGTAATGCGTCCACTTTATTCTCTCCGATCCGTCCGGTCCGCAGGCCGGCCATATTGTTGTTCGTATATGGGAATGCCCCGCGCCGAGGAGCGCATGGTTAGCGGCACGAAATGCGACTGGCTTCGCATTTCGTGCCGCCGCATCCCTAAAGGAAGATGTTCAGGTTTTTGCTGAGCAGGACATTATGCTTGAGTATGATTCGCCGTTTGACCAGCTGAAATGCAGCTCCCGCTTCGCGCCAGATATCGACACGGTTGCCGATCAGCGAGTCTTCCTCACGCTCATTGCGATTGCGATAGGCGTAGAAGTTGGAGAAGACTTGGTATTCTCCTTCCTTCTCAGTCATTTCTACCTCAACGTTGGTGATGATGTGCGTGTAACGCGTGGCCGGATCCTCGGACCAGGCCGTACCGGTTTCCAGCCGCGAAAGCCGTTTCTTGATCTCCTCCAGATTGTCGTTGTAATAGGCCATCCGGGTCAGATCGTTTACTTGGTCGGTCTTGTCGCGGCGATAGCGCGTTTCAATGCCGGGCATATGATAGAGCAAATCGTCGGCCAGCATCTTGACCCAACCGACATAGTTCTCATCGTCGAGCATGCGCGCTTCGCGATAGACGGTCTGGGTCAAGGCGTGCGTCAGTTCGAGCGAGGCGCTCTGGCCCGTCTGCGGGCGTTCGAACGTGGCGTTCTTTGTCATAGTAATGATTCCTTTCAAAGCGCGAACAGGCCGGGAACGTCGCGCGTCTCGCTAACGCCTGTCAGGCGCGGTTCTGGGCGCTCGGGCATTGCATCCAGCTTGTCGGCTTCCATCATATCGAGCCAACGCTGGTAGAAACCGCGCTGGTTGGCGTCGTTATACTGCCCGCGATAGACGATGCCCGGCAGCGTATCGTGCTCGATCTGGCGCGATATGCCGCAGCGGTAGTGCAGGCGTTCGTGGCGGGTCACTACGCCGCGGTTGACCGTGGTACAGTTACTCCAGTTTTCCCCATCGTCCATCTCGAACGTGCCCCCTGGGCCAAAGGTCTGCATGACCCCCTTGGTAATTTCATCCTTGATGTCATCGGGCATCGATTTGTTGACGATCACCCAGGTCTTGAGTTCGAACTCCATTGGTCCCTTGGGCTGCCACTGACGGAAGGTCGAAATGCCAGGAAGGAACGACACGTTGGGGAAAATCGACGCGGAGGCGACCGATCCGAAGATTTGGGAGCGCATCTCACCCAGCCGCTGGGCCATCTTGGGCCGGATTCTTTCATAGTATTCCATAACCTTCGGTCGGCCCAGGAGGAAGAGATCGCCCACCCCTTCGGTGCCGAATTCCCACCCGTGGCCGTTGACGCTGGCATGGTAGGAATTTTCCATGTCGACCGGCGGGAAAGGCTCGCCATTGTTCATCGAACGGCAGCCGGAATCATGGGTCCAGCCAGCATGGTAGGCATCACCGATGAAGTTCTCGACGCCGAACTTCCAGTTGGCGTTAATCACCGACTTGATGCAGCCGCCGATCAATTCGGTGCCGCCATCCTCATTGTCGAGCAACATGTCGAGGTACCAGCGAAAGTCGCCCAGCCACGCGTCCAGGCTCGGACCGTCTTCGGCGAAGGTCGCAAACACCAACCCCTTGTAACCGGCTACCCGGGCAACCTGCTTCAAGCCGTTCTTTTTCCGATCAATATCGATTTCGTCGTAGCAATATTCCTCATGCATGCCTTTCAGTTCACCGCCGGTATCAAAGGCCCAGCCGTGGTAATTGCAGACAAACCGGCGGGTGTTTCCGGCGTCGGCAAAGCACACCTTGTTGCCGCGATGCGGACAGGAATTCAGGAAGACTTTGATCGAGCCATCGGGCTGACGCGCGACGATCACGCCGTCTTCGCCCATATGGGTGGTTAGAAAATCGCCCGCCTTGGGCAGCTGGCTCTCGTGGGCCACGAACAGCCAGGACCGTGCGAAGATGCGGTACAGCTCTTCCTCGTAAATCTCGGCATCGCTGAAGATCCGGCGATCGAGCCAGCCTTCCTTGAGGTCCATGTATTGTGAAAATTCTGGCTCGCGGCCCATCCGTTCAATGCGCATCATTTCTCTCCCATTAACTTCTTTGTAACTTCATTTTAGAAAAACACGTTGATGTTGCTGTCTGGCAGCACCGCATGGTCAAGCGCGATGTCACGCGCAGCGAGGCACCAGCCCTGCGTGCCATGGCGCCACCGGTCGGTGCGCCCCGCAGTAAATTGACGCGCCAAGCCGTCGATGCGGTTGCGATGAATAACGATCACCGAGTGTACGATCACCTCGTTTTCGGCATCCGCAGGTTCGATTTCGACGTTCGATATGACGCGGCGCACGAAATTGGGCGGATCCTCGGCCCACACATATCCCGAGCGCAGGCGATCGATCCTGAGTTTAAGGCGCGCGATGTTCTCGTTAAAAACAACGCCAGCGCCGACTGCTGCCGGCGGCGACCGATCTGCCCGGAAGCGCCGCCGTTTGAGGTCCATTCGGTAGGTAACATCGTCGCACAGCAGCTCCAGCCAGTCCTCGAAGCGTTCGGCATCGAGCAGGCGCGCTTCGTGATACAGGCGCTGCGTCAGAGCGATCATATCCTCTACCAGGACCGGGGCAGGGTTCATTTCAAGCATTCTCAGGCTCCTCAACGGAGAGCGAGTTGATGTTGTAGGTGGGAACCTCGGCCCAGCTTTCAGCCTGCATGTGTTCTTGCCAGCGGCGATAGAAATAGCGCTGGTTGTGCTCGCTCACCAATCCGGCTGCGATGTCGCCAGGAAAGCCATCGCGCGGCCCAGAACGGCCGAGCGCCATGTTAGTGAACACGTCCATCTGCGCCGTCCGCCAGCCACGCGACTGTTCGGTGCAGGCAGCTAGATTGTCGCCATCGTCATTGTCGAACAGGCCCGCAAGCCCGAAGGTCAGGCACTGATTGTCAAGGATTGCTGCTTGCATCTCGTCAGGCATGTCGTTTTCCACCATCGCCCAGGTCCATTGCTCGAGCTTGCCCGGACCCTTGGGATGATAGACCCGAAACCAGTTCAGGCCTGGCAGGAACTGGAGGTTGGGGAAAATCGTGATGTTGATCTGCGAACCCCACAGCTGTTCGCCGCGCACCTTGCCCAACCGCTCGATCGCCGTGGGACGATTGGCCTCCAGATAATCCATCATGGGCTTCGGTTCGGGGTAGAAGGCGTAGCCCGAAATCCCGTCGAGCGAGGTCAGCGCCATGTGGCCGTTCATTCCGGCGACGGAAAGCCCGCCTTCGAGGTTGGTACTCGAATTGCCGACGCTGAGACCGGCAAGGTCCATCGACTGGACGGCCGACATCGCTCCGGCATGCGCCCAACCCAGATGGTAGCCATCGCCGCAGACATTCTCAACCGGCAGCTTCCAGTTGCTGCCCAGCTCCATCTTCTGGGTTTCGCCGAGCAGCGAAGTTCCGCCTGGCATCGCATCCAGCCAGACATCGAGGAAGAATTTTGCATCGCCAAGGTAATCCTCGAGCGAGGGCGCATCTGGATCGAAGCAGCCGAAGACCAGGCCCTTGTATTCGGCAACATGGGTTACCTGAACCAGGCCCAGCTTGCTGCGGTCCAGTTCGCCAAAATAGGCCTCGTTTTCCAGCGGAACCCCGGCGAGCGACCCGTCTGGCGCGAACGACCACCCATGATAATTGCAGGTAAAGGCCTTGGCATTGCCGCGATCGGCGCGGCAAATGCGGTTCCCGCGGTGGGTGCAGCTGTTGAGGAATGCTTTGATCGATCCGTCTTTCTGGCGAATGACGATGACGTCGTCCTCGCCCATGAAGGTGCGGAAATAGTCACCAGCTTTGGGGATCTGGCTGGTGTGAACGAGGAACAGCCAGCAGCGACCGAAAATGCGTTCAAGCTCCTGTTTGTAGAGCTCCTCGTTCGAGTAGATCGTCCGCTTTTGACGGCCTGTCGTCGTATCGACCAGGTCGGAAACATCCATCTGCGTCCTCTCCTCCGAGTCGCCGCCGCAGATTTCCTTCGGTCAGCCATGTCCAGAATTTTGCTTATATCATGCATAAACTGTGCCAAATTCAAAAGTCAAGGAATCTCGTGCATATATAAAAGATCTCTACTTTTAACCCCGTTAAAGTTTGACATATTTGTCGAGTGCTGGATGATGTTGTGGCGCACAGTGTACATTTTTGTTATGATAAGGCATGAAGCATCTCCCCGCGTACACCGACCTTACCAGCCGGCTCCGTTTTTCGCCCGAGCAGGGCCGCATCTGGCGTGACAGCGAGCGCTGCGTATTGCTGAGTAATTCTGCGCTAGTCATGTTGCGGAACGAAATAGTTGTCCAACTGGGCTTAGTCAGCGCTCGCCGACTATTCTGGGAGATAGGGTTCGCCGAAGGCGCGCGTTGCGCAGTCGAAGCAAAGCATTTAAGGCCCGGCAGCAGTTTCCTTGATGCCTTTGCGGTCGGCCCTCAAGCCCATGCAGTAACCGGGTTCGGCTGGACCGAGATCGAAACTTTGGACACCGATACCGAGAACGGGCATTTCGATGGTCGTTTTCTGGTCCACGATTCGATTGAAGCCGGAATCCATCTCGCGACCGATGGCATTAGCACCGATCCTGTGTGTTGGTTGCAAACTGGTTTTGCCAGCGGCTTTGCAAGCACTTTCGCGGGTCAGCCCATAATCATGCGTGAAATCGAGTGCAAGGGAATGGGGCATCGGGCCTGCCTGCTCCATGGCAAGCCTGAAGCCGAGTGGCCAAGCCTGGACGATGTCGAAACGGCAGTGGTTCAAATCGATTCAAGCGGCCTCAAGAGTCAGGACGACCAATTCGTCGCTGGAGTATCGGCAGGCTTCCACGCGGTGCGCAACTTGATCGAGCGGACTGCAGGGACCGATGCCACGCTGTTGTTCTTGGGGGAGACGGGAGTCGGCAAGGAGGTGTTCGCCAGGATGGCGCACCGGCTTAGCCTTCGCCGCGACGCGCCTTTCGTCGCGCTGAATTGCGCAGCAATTCCTGAAGGCTTGATCGAGGCCGAACTGTTCGGTGTGGCCAAGGGTGCTTTCACCGGCGCCATGACCGACAGGCAAGGACGTTTCGAACTCGCCCACGGTGGTACGCTGTTTCTCGACGAGATTTCGATGCTGTCACCCCTGGCGCAAAGCAAGGTTCTGAGGGCCATCCAGGAAGGCGAATTCGAACGTGTGGGTGGTACCAAGACCATCCAGGTAAACGTTCGCCTGATCGCCGCCTCCAACATCGATCTCGAGGCGGCAATCGCTGCGGGGACATTTCGTCCGGACCTGTACTTCCGTCTTTCAACACTGCCGATCTGGGTTCCGCCGCTGAGAGAGCGGCGCGAGGACATCCCGGGATTAATGGAGCACTTCCG
>JAPKDN010000151.1 GCA_028822575.1 Alphaproteobacteria bacterium
CTGGGATGATATCCTCAAGCGCGTTAGCCCTTGAGTTCAAATTGAAAGCACGAATGTGCCGGTTTCTCCGTTTTCTCTTTTGCGTGAACCCGGCTTCCTGCGCGTCTGGGCCATTGGCCTGATCGGGAACACGATGCGCTGGTTGGAATTGCTGGCAATCGGCATTTTTGTTTTTGAGGTCACAGGGTCCGCTTTGCTGGTGGCAGTTATGACTATCGCGAGGCAGCTTCCACTGGCGTTGTTTGGGACTTTTATTGGTCCGATTGCGGAGCGTACGAACCGCAAATATCTGTTGATCGCGGGTTTCAGTCTGATGACCTTGTCGACTGGATGCATGGGCGTGCTCGCGAGCCTGGGCGTGATCGAGATATGGCATATTGCCATTTGTGTGTTCATCAATGGTAGCTGCTGGGCGTTGGATTATCCGGTTCGGCGAACTTTGATCGGCGAGTTTGCGGGAGCCGAACGTCTAGGGACTGGAATCTCCCTGGATTCCGCGACGAATAACATCACGCGCATGATTGGGCCGTTGGCAGGCGGGGTCGCCTATGGATTGGTTGGGCTGAAGGGCGCGTTTATTGTCTCGGGTGTGGCGCATTTCTTTTGCGTGTTGATCGCGGTCACACTGGTCCTCGACCATTCCAAGACTAAAGCGGCCTTTGTGCCGTATTTGGAAATGTTGAAACAGGGCTTGAACATCGTCCGGGGCTCGCGGGAGCTCATCGGGATCTATCTGATAACGATCATTCTCAATGTATTTGGCTTTCCCTATGCGTCCATGGTGCCGGTCCTTGGGCGGGCTCGATATCAAGTGGAGCCGGCACTTATAGGATTGCTATCGGCGGCCGAGGGAGCGGGGGCGTTCGCCGGTGCGCTTTTCATCGCGTTTGTCGCGCGCCCGGCGTGGTTCAAGCGCTTGTATCTGTATGGCGCCGTTCTATTCGTCTTTCTGGTTTTTTGCCTCTCCTTCGCCACGCAGTATTGGATGGCTATGTCGATCCTGCTGCTAGCCGGATTGGGGATGGCGGGTTTCGGCGCGATGCAGAGCACCCTGGTGCTGCTTTTGGCTCCACCCGAGGCGCGCAGCCGTCTGATGGGGCTGTTGTCGGTCTGTATCGGATGCGCACCCATTGGACTGTTTAACCTCGGTCTTTTGGCGGACTGGTTTGGCGCGCCAACCGCGCTTACGGTCGTATCATCGGTCGGCTTGATACTCCTGGCGGCGACGGTGTTTTTTGTTCCCCAGGTCCGGCGCTGAGCTTTGGGGCTAACCCACGAAGGGACGGAAATAGTCCATCGTGCGTTCAAGCCCGGTAGCAAGTGGGACCTTAGGGCGCCAGTCAAGCTTGGCCTCGGCCTTACCGATATCCGGACGCCTTTGCATGGGGTCGTCGGTGGGCCGTGAATGGAAAGTCACGCTGGACGGCGTCCCGGCGAGATCGCTGATCCTAGTGGCAAGCTCCCGAACGGTGATTTCGGTCGGGTTTCCCAGATTGATCGGGCCGGTTTCAGCGTCGTCCGTGTCCATCAGGCGAACGAGACCTTCGATCAGGTCATCGACATAGCAGAATGATCGGGTCTGGTCCCCCTCGCCGTAAATGGTAATCGGTTCACCTTTCAGGGCCGCGATGATGAAGTTGGAGACCACGCGTCCGTCATTAGGGTGCATGCGTGGGCCATATGTGTTGAAAATTCGTGCGACCTTGATGGAAAGATGGTGCTGGCGGCGGTAGTCGAAGAACAGGGTCTCGGCGCAACGCTTGCCCTCATCATAACAGGCGCGTGGACCAATTGGGTTAACATGACCCCAATAATCTTCCGTCTGGGGGTGCACGCTCGGGTCGCCGTAAACCTCACTGGTCGACGCCTGCAGGATTTTGGCGCCAAGTCGTTTCGCCAAGCCGAGCATATTGATCGCACCGTGCACGCTTGTCTTAGTCGTTTGTACGGGGTCGTGTTGATAGTGGACGGGGGAGGCTGGGCAGGCGAGGTTGTAGATCTCGTCCACCTCCACATAGAGCGGCATGGTCACGTCATGGCGCATCAATTCAAAATTCGATCGATGGAGCAGATGCGTGACATTATCCTTGTCGCCGGTAAAAAAATTGTCCAGGCACAGGACATCGTCGCCGCGCTCCACAAGCCGCTCGCAAAGATGAGAGCCAAGAAACCCGGCACCACCTGTCACCAAGACCCGTTTACGCTGCCGCTGCATAACGCAGCTCCCCATTATAAATCTTCATTGCGGGAGTTGTAACCTTTTCGGGTCAATATGCCGAAACGATTTCACCATACAAATCTGCGGAAGCAATCTCGCGTGATGCCCGAGCGGTCTGGACTGTCTCCGTCTCCAGCTTTCACGCTGGCGATGATGCAGGATCACCTCGCTTCGTATACGCGGCGGTGGAGATTGGGAAGTGATGCAAATGCCGATGAAAGACGGTGAGGAGTGAGGCGGTGACTGAACAGCTTTCCTCGGCATTCATGGTGCGCAATTGGGTTCTGAGTGTCTAGGATCATGAAGTGATCGGTCAGATCGCTCGGAAAACGTTGAAGGCTATCGGATTTGAAAAAAATTGCCGAGGGTGGAGATGGCACCTAGGCCATCAGGGAAGTGCTAGAGACCGAGCTTGATTGGATGATTTGTGATAGTGCGATAGAGCCGATGGACGGAATTAAGGTTATCGAGACGTTGTAAGCCCTGAGTTTCAAGGGCAAGGGCCGGATACCAACGACCTTTCTAACCGTATATACCGAACGCGATTTGGTGATTAAGGCCAAACGGCCCAGCGGCCATGTTTTCCTGGTCAAGCCCGTCTCTCCGAAAGACCTTGGAGTATGCGTAACCTATGCTCTGAATTGTTCGGATCGGCTCCGGTCTCTATCTAGGCGTTTATTTGTTTCAGATCTGAACTTGAACTGTTGGGGATTCTCCCCGATTTCTTTGGGTTCTAAATCGAATCGCCTGAACTCAACGATTCGTGTTGCAGTTTGTCACCAGGATCGGTAGGCTTTACTCATCGAAATACCATATGTTGTGATCTGGCGATGCCGAACGGCGCGCCGCGAGATCACAAATAGCAAGTATAGGGAGGTCAGTATGGCCGAAGCCGCGCCGAGTGTTTGGACTGAGGATCGGTTGGGAAACCTGAAACGGTTATGGGCCGAAGGACTATCGATAACCCAGATAGGGTTGGCAATCGGTGTGTCACGGAATGCCGTCGTTGGTAAGGTGCATCGCATGGGGTTGCCGAAAAGGCAGTCGCCGATCGTACGGTCGGACAAGCCCGTGGAGCCGAAACGCCGTAAGCTCTCACCGCTTACCTTCGCGGATTGGGATCGCAGCAAGTGTTGCTGGCCGATCGGCGACCCAAGATCCGCGGACTTCCACTTCTGTGGTGAAAAAATTCGTGAGGGTCGACCCTACTGTGGCACTCACTGCGCCAAAGCCTATACAAACACCAAGGATAGTGCAGCGGCCTAGGCGACTTTATCCAATACGTGGCGTGTTTTTCTAGGAAACTGCGCCACTTATTGGAGATTTATCAAGGTCGGTTGTGTCCATGCCCGGCGGAGCCGACCCGATGGATATTCAAGAATTCTACGAAACATTTCCCTACCCACCTCGTGATCCGTCGGCGCCAGTGCCAGCGCCAGCCGTGCCTAGTGATTTTGTCACTGTAAATCACTACGTGTTTGGCGGTAGATGGAGCCGAAGCGTGCTGTTTCGCGTTTTGGTGGCGGGGTGTGGGACGGGGCTCGCGAGCACCGCCTTCGCGGGTCAGCTTGTCAAGCTTGGTGTCCCTTTTTCCATGCTTTGTATCGACGTGTCTGAAACGTCCCTTGGTATCGCGCGAGGCAGAGCCGAAGGGGCCGGGCTGTCAAAGACTATGGAGTTTCAGCGCCGTGGTATCGAAACACTGGAAGCCGAGGCTGATGGGAGTTTTGACTATATCGACCTCACCGGTGTTGTGAACCATGTCGAAGACCCGGCTAAAATTTTAGCGTTTCTCTCCCATGTCCTGGCTGAACCCGGCGGTATCGGGGTAATGGCCTATGGAAGGCTGGGACGCACTGGTATCTATCCAATTCAAGACGCTCTCGCGCGGCTGGGCCTGACAACAAAAGATGATATCCCGGCCGCCCGCGTGTTACTGCGGACGCTGCCGGAGACCAACTGGTTTCGCCAGAATACAATTCTCGCGTATTCGGATAAGATCAGCGACGTGGAATTCGCAGACAGATTTTTCAACCCGCGTGATCGGGCGTTCTCCGTGCGTGATCTTGGGCAACTGTTTGGTGGTGTCGGTTTCGAGCTCAGGGCCTTCCTACCGCCAATCGTATATGACCCCCGTGCGATCCTGTCGGGGGAAGATTTGCGGAGACGCGCCGGTTCCTTGTCCAGGTTGGAACAGTGGCACCTTGCGGAACAGCTTCAAGGTTCGCTCAACAAACACACATTTTATGCGATCAGATCGAAAGGCCCGTCACAGGGGCAAATCGATTATACCGAACCCGACTATCGAGCTGTTATTCAGGACCCCAGTCGCCGTCACCTCGCCAGCGCTCTTCAGGGTCTGGAAAGTAAGCGGATTAGTATCGCGTTTGACCACAATTCGCGCCAACGATCGATGTCACTTGACCTTTCGGTGCTTGAGGTCGAGATTCTTAGCCGGCTGAATGATGGTGATAGGTTTGGCGAAATTCGGGAACGATTTTCTCGACTGGAGCCGCTGGTCGTCAATGCCGCGATCGAGCGGGTTTGCAGAGCTCTGACGGCGGTCGGCGTATTGCATCTGGAGATTTCCCCCTATCGAACTTGATGGCGCGGCGGCTCTCGACCAGCTATCAAGATCTTATAAAATTCATTAAAGCGCTCTCTTTCAGGAGACGGCCACGACGGAGAATTGTGATGCGATTGCTTGATCGGACGGTCGTGGTTACCGGGGGTGCTTCGGGTATCGGTAAGGCCATTTGTCTAAAGGCCGCGTCAGAGGGCGCGAAGGTCGTTGTCGCCGACATCCGCGAGGATCCGCGAGAGGGCGGTGACAAAACCGTGGACGCGATCATCGCTGCCGGCGGAGATGCCGTCTTCATGCACGTGGACATTACCCGTTGGGAGGCCGTCGACCGTCTGATCTTGGACACGGTGGATCGGTATGGTGCTTTGGATGTGATGGTGAATAACGCGGCGGCACATGGTGGCGCGGCCCTCTTGGAAACGTCGGAGGAAGAGTGGGACAGCATCATGGCGGTCGGCGCCAAGGGGATGTTTTTTGGATGCAAACGCGCCATTCAACAAATGCTCACCCAGGAACCGCGCCAGGGCGCGGAGGCGCGTGGGCGGATCGTGAACATCTCGTCGCAACATGGGATGATCCGCGCGCCGAATGACTTTGCTTATGGTGTCAGTAAGGCTTGCGCGGTCTATATGACTCGGCAGATCGCGGGTGACTATGCCGAGCATGGGATCGTTTGTAATGCCGTCGCGCCGGGAAAGATTATGACCGGCAAGACAGGACCGGCGATCGCGCCCGAAGCCATCGCCTATAGCCATGCCCGCACCCCATGGCCGCGCCTGGGGCGGTCGGAAGACGTGGCGTCGGCGGTGATTTTTCTCTCCAGTGATGATGCATCATACATCACAGGCGAGAACCTGATGGTCGATGGCGGCTGGATGGCCAACTAGAAAACAGGAGCGGTTATGCGTATCGAGATCGACGGGGAGGCCCCGCGACCGGTTTTGCTCTCGGAGTATCGGATTCCGGATCATTTGTTTGAAAGTTTTGATCTCGATATCGATCTCGACACGACCGGCGCGAACGTTACTGCGCGGTTGAAGGGGTATCGTAATCTCCGGGCCAATCAACCCGACGCGCCGTTGTACCTTCATGGCCAGGATCAGGAGGTACTGGAGGTCATTCTGGATGGCAAGGTATTGAGCGCCGACGACTATGTGCTTGGTATCGAGTCGCTGGCGATTCATGGCGTCGCCGATAGCTTCGACTTGACGATTAGGAGCCACAATAATCCGGCTGAGAACACGGCGCTGGAAGGATTGTATTTATCCAACGGGATGTACTGCACCCAATGCGAAGCCGAGGGTTTTCGCCGGATAGCCTATTTCCCTGACAGACCGGATGTCATGACGGTCTATACGACGACGATCCGAGCCGACAAGGTTTCGTATCCGGTCCTACTTTCGAATGGCAACCTGATTGAAACCGGTGATCTCGGCGGTGGACGGCATTTCGCTAAATGGCATGATCCGTTTCCCAAGCCGTCCTATCTTTTCGCGATGGTAGCGGGGGATCTTGCTCATGTGGAGGATAGGTTCACCACCATGTCCGGGCGGGAGGTCACGCTTCGAATCTTTGTCGAACACGGTGACGAGGACCGTTGCGGACATGCGATGGATTCGCTTAAGCGTTCGATGACGTGGGACGAGGAACGGTTTGGGCTCGAGTATGACCTCGACCTGTTCATGATCGTCGCGGTCAGCCATTTCAACATGGGCGCGATGGAAAACAAGGGGCTGAACGTTTTTAACAGCCGTTATGTCCTGGCCGATTGGGAAACCGCCACGGATCTCGATTTTCAACGTATCGAGGCGATCGTCGCGCACGAGTATTTTCATAATTGGACTGGCAACCGCGTGACGTGCCGTGACTGGTTCCAACTTAGTCTGAAAGAAGGCCTGACGGTTTTCCGGGATCAGGAATTCACCGCCGACACTCATTCCAGGGGCGTGAAGCGCGTAAGCGATGCCCGGACGGTCCGCGCAGTGCAATTCGCTGAGGATTCGGGGCCAACGGCGCATCCGGTACGTCCAGACAGTTATATCGAGATCAACAATTTCTATACCGTGACCGTCTATGAGAAGGGCGCGGAAGTGGTGCGGTTGATTCATACCCGCGTGGGTGAGCACGGATTTAGGGCTGGAATGGATCTCTATTTTCAACGCCATGATGGCGAGGCCGCGACTTGCGAGGATTTCGTGTCGGCCATGCAGGATGCTTCCGGCGTTGACCTGTCCGATATGAAGCTGTGGTACGAACAAGCTGGAACGCCAGAAGTATCGATCGATCTGAGTCATGACTCGGAAAGGCGACTAGCCACGATGCGGGTCAGCCAGCTGATACCCGATACGCCGCATCAGCGCGGAAAGAGCCCGATGCCGATACCACTTGGCATTGGGTTGCTGGACCGTGCCGGCGTGGAGCTGCCGCTACGCCTCGCGGGTGAGAGCATGAATGACGTGCCCACCGATCGGGTCTTGATCGTAACCGAAGCCGAGCAAGCCTTCGTCTTCGAGAATATCGACCAGCGACCAATACCCTCACTGCTTCGAAAATTTTCTGCGCCCGTAAAATTGGACGCGAATTTATCT
>JAPKDN010000152.1 GCA_028822575.1 Alphaproteobacteria bacterium
GGTGGAGATTGAAGGAGAGCGGACGCGTGCGGCCTCCTGTATCCGTGAGCCGGCGGAAGGTATGAAGGTGAGTACCGCCTCGGATCGGGCCAAGGCCTCGCGCCGTATGGTCATGGAGCTGCTGGTCGCCGACCAACCGGCCAAGGCTGAAGCGCATGATCCGGCATCTACTCTGTGGCGTTTCGCCGACGGCATGGAGCTTACCGAGAGCCGGTTCCCGGTTCATGATCGTCCGACCGCTGATCCCAGTCACCCGGCGATTGCGGTCAACATGGACGCCTGTATTCAGTGCGGTCTCTGCGTGCGGGCCTGCCGCGAAATTCAGGTGAATGACGTCATCGGCATGGCCGGCCGTGGCCCCAGCTCTCATATCGTTTTCGATCTTGGTGATGACATGGGTGCCAGCACCTGTGTTGGTTGCGGTGAGTGTGTGCAGGCTTGTCCGACCGGCGCGCTTATGCCAAAGACCTTGCTGGATGAAAAAGGTGTGTTCGCCAACGCGCCGGACCGCACCGTCGATAGCTTGTGCCCTTATTGCGGTGTTGGTTGTCAGCTGACCTTCAACGTCAAGGAAGAGAAGATTATCTCGGTCGATGGCCGCGCTGGCCCGGCGAATCGGAGCCGACTTTGCGTCAAGGGTCGCTACGGCTTTGACTATGTCCATAACCCGGAACGCCTGACCGTGCCGTTGATCCGCCGCGACGACGTGCCGAAATTGGCGTCACTGCCGATGGACCCCGCGAACCCGTTCACGCATTTTCGCGAGGCGACCTGGGAAGAAGCGCTCGATCGGGCGGCGTCTGGGATCAAAACCATTCGCGACCGCGATGGTGGCGGCGCGCTTTCAGGCTTTGGTTCCGCCAAGGGATCGAACGAGGAAGCCTATCTGGTGCAGAAATTGGTGCGCACCGGGTTTGGCACCAACAATGTTGATCATTGCACCCGGCTTTGCCACGCGTCATCTGTCGCTGCGTTAATGGAGACGATTGGTTCTGGCGCCGTCACCGCGCCCTTTGCCGAGGCGACTAATGCCGACGTGATCATCGTTATCGGCGCAAACCCGACCGTGAACCATCCGGTCGCCGCGACCTTCATCAAGAACGCGGCCAAAGACGGTTCTATCCTGATTGTCATGGACCCACGCGGCCAAGCGCTCTCCCGCCATGCCACCCATATGATCCAGTTTCGGCCGAGCTCGGATGTCGCTATGCTGAACGGGATGATCAACACGATCATTGCCGAGGGGCTGTACGACCAGCAATATGTCGAGGGCTTCACCGAGGGTTTCGAGGAATTGGAGGCGCGCACCGCTGAGTTTACCCCGGAACGCATGGCACCGATCTGCGGCATCGAGGCGGACCGTATCCGTCAGATGGCCCGCACCTACGCCAACGCTAAAAGTGCGATCATCTTCTGGGGCATGGGGATCTCTCAGCATACCCATGGCACCGACAACGCCCGGTGCTTGATCTCGCTGGCGCTGATTTGTGGCCATGTTGGGCGTCCCGGTACAGGGCTGCACCCGTTGCGCGGTCAAAACAATGTCCAGGGCGCATCCGACGCCGGTCTGGTCCCGATGTTTTACCCGGATTACAAGCCCGTCGGCGCCGATGATCAGATCGCCCGCTGGGAAGAATTCTGGGGTATGGAGCTTGACCACAAGAAGGGATTGACCGTGGTCGAGATCACCAACGCCATCTATGATGGCCAGATCAAGGGTTGCTACGTCATGGGTGAGAACCCGGCGATGTCGGACCCGGATCAAAACCATGCGCGCGCCGCTCTCTCGCGGCTGGAACATCTGGTGGTTCAAGACATCTTCTTGACCGAAACGGCGGCCTTCGCCGATGTGGTGCTGCCGGCGACGGCATTCCCAGAAAAAGATGGCACCTTCACCAACACCGACCGCCGGGTGCAGATGGGCCGTAAGGCCATCGACGCGCCGGGGGAGGCCCAACAGGATTGGTGGATCATCCAGGAGATCGCCAATCGTATCGGCTTGGATTGGAAATATGAGGCGGCCGCCGACATCTTCTCCGAGATGCGGATGATGATGCCGTCTCTTACCGGCATTACCTGGAATCGATTGGAACGCGAAAGCGCCGTCACCTACCCTTGCGACGACGAAACATCGGAAGGACATTCAGTGATCTTCGGTGGCGGCTACCCGACCGCCAGTGGCCGGGGTAAGCTAGTTCCCTGTGATATCCTGCCGCCCGACGAGGTGCCGGACGCGCAGTTCCCGCTGATTCTAACCACGGGCCGTCTGCTGGAGCATTGGCACACCGGCGCGATGACCCGGCGGGCGAGCGTTCTCGACACGCTTGAGCCGGAACCGCATGCTCATATCTCGCCTGGCGATCTGGCAAAGTCCGGCATCGCACCAGGTGACATGGTGCGGGTAGCGACACGGCGTGGCGAGATCGAACTCGCGGCCAGAAGCGACTGGGACGTGCCGGATGGGGTGGTGTTCATCCCGTTCTGTTATGTCGAGGCGCCGGCCAACATGCTCACCAACCCGGCGTTGGACCCGTTCGGCAAGATCCCGGAGCTGAAGTTCAGCGCCGCGCGGCTAGAAAAAGCGGGTACCCGCGTTGCTGCGGAGTAAGGGACGTTTTAACGGCATCTTGAAGGTATCGACGTCTTTGATAAAGCGGTCGAGGCTTTCTTGGGCGAGTCCCTGACCTCGTTCTATGCCCGGAACGCAATGGCGCCGATCGCCGTTACGCAGACCAAAGTTGGACCGGAAAACTGCAGGCGCCCACTGGGCTGCTGAAACGCGAAGACCGACACCGGTCCTAGTGCCCGAGCTACGTTCACCGCAAACGGCGAGGTGCGGGCAATGCCCAACAGAATCGCGAACGCTGGAACGACAATTAGGGCAAGCGCGGTAAAGGCGAGGGTCGCCGACGCCATTGGCCTACTTTCCGGAAGCGATCGTCCGATCTTTATCTCGAAACCGATCGCCGCGACCAGGGTTACAAGGAACCGTGTTCCGGTCACGGCGCCCGCGATGCCAAGATAACAAAACCATTCTGCGGGAGGTAAGCGAGCCTGGCTGGCAACCCTGGCCCGCGCCTCGATCACTAGCACCGTGACCGGACCTGTTCCATTATAGAGCGTTGCGATAACCAACGATTTTAGCGGCCTCAATCCGAAAAAGAAACAAAGCTAGGCAATCGCGGTGGTGACGTTAAGCGCGAGAAACGGGATGGAGGATGCCACAAAAGTCTTTAGGTCGCGGACGCCTTGCGAGATCGCGAAGAAGACTAGGCAAACAAGCCCAACGATGGATGTCGACATCATTCGCTCCCGTTGATTGAAAGCGATCATGGCCCAAGGTATCTGTCGTGTTTATCCGCTTCTTGCTTTTTCCCCGAGGCGCGGCCAATTCTTGGTCGGTGGGCGTTTACTCACAAAAGCTAAGGTCCGGACGTTGCTTGTGCCACTCCGTCGCGGCTTCGAACGCGAGCGCGGCTCGTAAGGCCATCGCTTCGTCCCGTGCCTTGGCATGGATCATCAGGCCGATCGGCAGGCCTCTGGGGCTAAAGCCACAGGGGACTGAGACCCCGCAAAGTCCGAGCAGGTTTCCGATCACGGTGTTGCGGGAATAGCGGGTGTTCCAATACTTGTAACTGTCATCGTTGGCGTCGACCTCGGTCAGGGGGCGGGCAACGCTTGGCGTGGTGCTGGAAATGAACACATCGATATCACGCAAACCTTGATCAACCTCCGCTGACAGCGCGGCGCTGTCGCGGCGGGCGCGCAGGTAGTCGACGGCGGAAACCGCCCGACCCTCGGCAAGGCGGAACGAAACGGTTTCGTCATAACCGTTGAAACCGGGCAACCTTTGTTCATGCGCCAGCGCTGCCTCGACGGTGCTTATCCGCATGCGTGGGTTGGCGTCGAGCGCGCGCTGTGCCTCTGGAAAGGGAAGGCGGGTGACGGTGGCACCGAGCCCTTGCAAGATCTCGCCCGCCGCTTCGACCGCCGCCGTGATTTCCGGGTCCTGGTCTTCGATGAACAACCCTTCCGCGATACCGATGCGAAGGCTGGAGACACCGTCGACGAGCCCGCTCAACACGTCTTGGCGGTTGGCTGTCAGAGACATCGGGTCACGTGGATCGACACCATGCAGCGCCTGATGCACCCATGCCGCGCCTTGCACCGATAGGGTCAGTGGACCAACCGAATCCAATGTATCGCTTAGCGGAAACACACCGGCCCGGCTGACTTGGCTGACGGTTGGCTTCAGGCCGACCGTGCCGCAAAGGCTGGCGGGAACGCGAACGGAGCCGCCCGTGTCGGTGCCTAGCGCCATCGGTACCAGGCCGGCCCCGACCGCGACGGCGGACCCACTGCTGGAACCGCCGGGCACATGGTGCTCCTTGGCCCAGGGATTATGAGGTGTTCCCTGAATACGGTTCACGCCCGGCGCGCCAAGTGCGAATTGCACGGTCCGGGTCTTGCCCATCAACACCATGCCGGCCCGGCGCAAATTTTCAACCACGGTCGCGTCTTGCTCGGCGATATTGCCCAGCAGTCCATTCGATCCGGCCGTGGTCGGTAGGCCGCGCACATCAATGATGTCCTTGGCGGCAAAGGGGATGCCGTGCAGCGGTCCCGCATCGGTGCCCGATGCCAGAGCCAATTCCGACGCGTGCGCGGCTTCCAACGCCTGCTCGCGCGGCAATAGTTGGAACGCGCCAAGCGCCTCGTTCATGGCTTCTGCCCGGTCGAGGAAATGCTCCATCAGAGCTACCGGCGAGAGGGAGCCGTCATGGATATGCTTGGACAGAACTTCGATTGGTTGCCAATGCAGGGGTGTATCCAACATCTCGTGCTCTCCTGGGTGTGCTTTGATGCGTTAATTGCTCAACAGATCATCGACCGCTTTTTTCAGAACCGCCTCGTCCGCCGCGTTGAGGTTCGGGTTGCCGGCCCGGTGGCCCCAGATCGAATCGATCTCGCGAAACTCGCCGTTCGGCATCTTGGCGGTCTCGACGTCGCTGTCATGGGTTGTGAAATAAAGGTCGGTCGCTGACGGCATGACGATGCAACGCGCGGTGATCGACTTTAGTGCCTCGTCCAGGTCGCCTTGATAAAGCGGATTGTCGCTGATATCCGAGTAGTACCAGGTATCGAGCATGCCGAGCAGATCGTCGCCGTTTCGGCGCACGAAATTACCCTCCCAACTCCTGATCATCCAATCCTCGAGTGAGCTGAACCCAACCTCAGCCCATATTTTCTCGCGGTAGAAGGCCTGGCTCATCGCCCAGCCCGCGTAGACCCGGCCCATGGCGCGCAGCCCGGTGACCGGTCGGTCGGTGAAATATGTACCATTCCAGGCCGGATCGGCGGTCAGGGTGGCACGTACGCCCTCCAGGAACACCTTGTTGTGTTCCGAGGTTCTGGCACTAGTGCAGATCGCGCAGATCCGCTCCACCTGGTCCGGAAAGATCGCGCCCCAATGCATGGCCTGCTGGCCGCCCATCGACCAGCCATAAACCATGGCCAGTCGCTCGACTCCAAAGACCTCCTCGACCAAACGCTTTTGGGCCAGGACGTTGTCCCAATGGGTGAAAGCCGGGAACCTGCCATGATTTAGAGGTTCTGGAATGTTACTCGGGCTGGTCGACAGGCCGTTGTTGAACATATTCGGTATCACTATGAACCAGCGCGACGGGTCCAGGATCCGGCCCTCGCCGATTAGCCACTCGACGTCGGTATGCTGGGCGCCATAGGACGTCGGATAGAGGATCATGTTGGAACGATCCGGCGCCAGGGTCCCGTAGGTTTTGTAGGCGAGGCGCAGATTGGGAACCGTCATTCCCAGTTGCAGTTCCGTGGCGCCTAGGTCGAGCACGTCATGGTCCGACATCGGACTCTCCGGTCAAGTGGTCATGCCGGCGAACTGTATCGGGTTGATCTGGCCTGGGCCAGCAGGGTGGTGGTGAATTTTGATTAACGCCGATAATCCGGAAACCCTGTCACCGTCCTGGAGTTCCGTTCCTTCAACTGCTTTATTCGGAGTGCGTCATGGGAAGGCACTAATGCGATCCACTCTCGACTTAATCGAAAACCTGGTGACCGCCGCGCTGGAGGAAATGTCTGAGGAGCTCGCCGCGCGCTGCGGAAAGGTCGCTAATCTCGGCAAGGAAACCTCTGGCATCTCCAGCACCCCGGTTAATGGTGCGCTGACGGAATTGGATGGGCGGGTTCAGGACCATGTGACCAAGGCATTGCTGGCCGCGGATCTAAACCTTGGGTTTCTGTTTGAGGAAGATACCGAGCTGTTACGAGGGCACGCGAGTGATACCGGGGAGCTCGCGGCGATCTTCGACCCGATTGATGGCACGATCTCCTATATCAAGGGGCAGCACGACTATTGCTCGATGTTCGGTGTCTCGCATCGTGGGCGGATCGTCATGGGTATTCTTGCGTTTTATCATCCCTTCCGAATTTTCGTGGGGCGGGTGGACAGGGCAACCACGACAACCACGGAAACTGTTTTTAGGTCAGGTTCTCCATTGCGGATCGTCTGCCACTACCGTTTATTCCATGAGCCCTATGGCGCGACGCGGCGGGCCTTGGAAGATGCGGGGTGCATCGTTGTTCCGATGCCTTTGGACTTGGAGGGCCCTGGTCAGAGATCGTTCGCCTGGGCGATGGATAGGGGAGTCGGGTCCAACGGGGCCGCGATCATGGCGGTGCTGGAGGGGCATTGGGACGCCTATCTCGCGCCGCATGTAAGCCTGCATGACTTCGCGGGACCTTGGGGCGTCGCGGAGGCTCGGGGCGCGGCCTGCGTGAAGTTCGAGATGAACGATGATGGTCGGTCCAACGATTGGAAAGTCGATCCGAACGCCGCATTTCTCGTTCCCACCCGTGGCGATTATCCGAAGCGTTATAGGTTGATGATCGCCTGCGACCAGGACGTGGCCCGCCGGGTTCGCGATATCCTCGGAACAGTCCAAGGCTGATCAGGGTTCCCCTGTAGAGAGATCTCGAGGGCGAAATCATCCGGTTGGCGTTGTTATCTGGGCGAGGCTTTCCGCGTCCTTCGTTGCCGCGTATCCTCCGCGCCGCCGGTCCCCCCCCCCCCGGCGAACGGGAGCCGAGTAGCCGTGATGCGCGAGTTACTGAACACCAAAATCCGCGTCGCGTTGCCGACCATGGTGATGATCCAGTCCTTCGGGACGATGTGCGGGTCGGTCGGCGCGGTGGTGGTAGTTCAGGCCTCCGCCGATCTTGGCGTGAAACCCACCAGCATCGGCATCTATTCGGCGGTGATGTATATCGTCGCGATGGTCTCGGGCCTGGCCGCCGGAAGCCTACTGGCGCGTTACGGTGTCATCAGGACCTGTCAGGGCCTGCTGCT
>JAPKDN010000153.1 GCA_028822575.1 Alphaproteobacteria bacterium
CGGCTGCATCGCCATCAACCGCCATCAACCCGTTGAAAATATTGCGCAATGCGCCAAAATTTCTGGAATTCACGATGACGCGGACGTTAGGGTCCGTCGCCGCAATGTCGCGCAGCCGATCAACGGTCGCATCGGTCGAACAATTGTCGCAAAACAGATGCTCGTAGTCGTAGTCCGCCAAGGGGCCGGCAAAGAGCGCCTTCACTGCCGCATGGCAGTCAGCAACATTGTCTTCTTCGTTATAACAAGGCGTAACGATGCCGATTTTCTTGAGGTCGCCCATCAGCCGCTAACCTGTGCCTTCACGAACGCGTTGATCACGTCGAGCATATAGCCGATATGATCCTCGGTAAGACCCGGGTAGACACCGACCCAGAAGGTATTGTTCATAACCATATCCGCCTGCGTAACATCCCCGACTACTCGGTATTCACGGCCGATCATGTAGGGTTGACGCAAAAGGTTGCCGCCAAACAGGTACCGCGTACCGATTCGACGCGCATTCAGGTGCCGCACCAGCGCTTCGCGCGTAAAGCCTGCATCCTCGCGCACCGTCAACGGGAAACCGAACCAGGACGGCTCGCTGCCGGGGGTCGCCTCGGGCAGAATGAAGCGGTCTTCAAGCGCCTTCATACCTGCCGTAAGCAGGCCAAAATTCCGACGACGCGCCGCCACAAAACCTTCGAGTCTCGGCAACTGCGCCACCCCGACGGCCGCCTGCATATCGGTGATTTTCAGATTGTATCCGAGATGCGAATAACTGTATTTGTGATCAAAGCCGCGCGGCAACTCACCAAGCTGCCAGTCGAACCGCTTGCCACAGGTATTGTCCATTCCCGGTGCGCAAAAACAATCGCGCCCCCAGTCGCGGATCGATTCCATCGCCCGGCGCAGCAGTCCCTGATTGGTGAATACTGCCCCGCCCTCACCCATCGTGATGTGATGCGCGGGAAAGAAGCTGAGCGTCCCGATATCGCCAAACGTGCCCACGAGCTGGTCATTGTATCGCGCGCCAAGCGCATCGCAGCTATCCTCGATCACGAAAAGATTATGGCGCTCCGCCACCTCCATCACACGGCCGAGATCGAACGGGTTCCCCAAGGTATGCGCCAGCATGATCGCCCGCGTCCGGTCCGTGATCGCATCCTCGAGCAGATCCATGTTCATGTTGTATGTCGGTATGTCGACATCGAGGAACACCGGCGTCATGCCGTAATGGATCGCCGGATTCACTGTCGTCGGAAAGCCCGTTGCGCAGGTGATGACCTCGTCACCCGGTTTAAGCGCCCTGTCCCGCAGAAGATGCGACGTAAGGGACGCAAACGCGACGAGATTTGCCGACGAGCCTGAATTGACCGTCAACACGTGGCTTCGTCCCAGATACGCCCCCAGTTGCTTTTCGAATTCGGTATTGAAACGGCCCGTGGTCAACCAGAAATCGAGGGCGGAATCGACGAGCGAAACCATCTCCTCTTTGCCGTATACGCGCCCGGAAACAGGTGCTGGACTGGTGTCGGGATCGAACGCCACCGGCGTATGCTCAAGCGCCGCATATTCCTCCACCAGTTGCAGAATCTCGGCCCGCAATGCCTCGGGGTCTTTCTTCGGGCTCGTCCCTGCCGTCATTGTCTTTCCTCTTGGCCCGCCAGGCTCCACCATCGCCGCCTGGTCCTGGGAAGTATCAAGCACGTTCATTTCAGG
Source organism: Alphaproteobacteria bacterium (assembly GCA_028822575.1). Next base: position 1,702 of record JAPKDN010000153.1, read on the forward strand.
AGATCAATCAGGCCGGAGTCGCGCTCCGACTGGACAAATATGTAATTCGTTTCGGGAGTCGTGTCATCCACCGTTTGAATATGCCTAAGGCCCGACTCCCCGATCGCCCAGCACGCATATCCGAGATTGGTCGTCCAGGAGAGGATATCGTTGGGCTGATAGCCAAACGCTGCAGACCATTTGCGCAAGATTTCAAGAAACAGGACCGGCCGGTCGCGCCCGATCACTGTTTCCCCGCCGCGCAAAACCATTAACTCAGCACCCTCGACATCACATTTGATCAGGTCCAGCCGCTCGAACCCGGGGGTCGACATCGCCTCATCCAGCGTTGTGAGCTTGATGGTTTCCTTCAGGCTTTCCTCGTCGGGATGAAGGTTCTCGAGCGACGCACCGACATGGCCGGTCTCAGCCGGGAGAAAAATCTCCGCCTCTCCTGCCTTGTCGGAAAGTCCCGATTGCACAACTACGATCCGCTCTCCTAGACCGTTTAGCGCGATATTGGCCCGAAGCGCCACCGACGTGTGCTGCACGGGCTCGAATGCCACAACGCGCCCCCCGTCTGCCATGCCTGTGGCAAGGCGCAGGGCGTACCACCCGACATTTGCCCCGGCATCGACAATCAGCGACGCGCGGCTGGCACATGCGTTCAGCACCCGCCCGGCGAAGTCTTCGTAGGCGCCATGATTGAGGGCGGCAGAGCCGGGTTCGCGCAGATTTTCGGGGTTCCAGTGCAACTTCAGACCAGACTTCAACCTGAGAACCAGGCCCGACGCGGTTATCTCGACAGCTTCGACCTCGCCCTCGTCCAGTAATGGCTGATACGACCGCAAGCCCATATGGCTGTCGCGCATTTCCTGCCAAAACACGTCGCGCGCCAGATCACCGGCAGTGTGCGCATGACGCCGGGCGATCAGATTCTTGGGATCAGACGCCGTCACGAGACCGTCTCCCCGGCGAAACTGTCTATTGTACGCCCGAACCCCTGCTCGATACCGATCCTCGGCCGCCAGTCCAGCGACATCAAGCGCGTTATGTCCGGACAGGATCTTTCAATGGTACTGGGCATATACGCACTGTCCGTTGACCGCTCGGCGCGGCGGACCTTCAGGTTCTTTTCGGGATAGAGCGCCGCGAGCGTATCTGCCAGAGTGGATATCGAGCATTCCCCATCCGGATTGCCAAGATTGTAGGCGTGCCCCGCCTCGCCCTGAAGCAATATCCGGAAGAATGCCTCGGTCGCCTCGGACAGATAGCAAAACGAGCGGGAGGCGGTTCCAGCGCTGAGCAACGTGATGTCGCGCCCCGCCAGGATATCCGCAACGAAGTCGGCAAAGACCCGCCCGTCATCCAGGCTCATCCCCGGTCCGTAAACATGAAAAGGCCGGACGATCTTCGCGGGTACGCCGAATTGACGATGCCAGCCAAGGCATATCGTCTCTCCCAGGCGCTTGGCTTCCGCATAGCAGGCCCGCGGATCGGTAGGATCGAGAACGCCGAATTGATCTTCACGGGTCGGAATGAATGCTTCGGGGAGCGCGCCATAGACCTCTGAGGTGCTGAAATACAAAAACCCGCGCGCATTCGTCTCTGCAGCGCGTTTGAGCAGGCTTTCTGTCCCGGCGGTGTTTGGCCTGATCGTTCCGACCGGGTCATTGCGGTAATATTTCGGACTGGCCGGGCTAGCCGCGTGAATGACATAGGCCGGCTTTACATCCTGCGGCAGGTTTTCTGAGACATCCTGAATAAGGAAACGAAGCATCGGGTTATCGCGGTGATGAGAAAAACGTCGCCAGGCTCTGCTCTCGCTTCTCACAAGCGCGATCACCTCGGGCGGTTTTTCGTTAGTCATTTCCGGGTGCCGGCCAAGCGCAAGAAGAACCTCGACCATATAGGCAGGCAAAAAGCCCCCGGCGCCCGTAACGAGCACCCGGCAATCGGAAAGCGGCGACCAGTCGATGCCGGACGAAATAACACGTTCGATATCTTCGGCAATGACGGGGTTCGGATGAACCGGCGATAAGGCGATTACAGAGCTCATGGCTTAGTCTTAGCCGTATCTGTGCGCAGAACCAACCAATCCGGATTCGCATAGGCCGGTTCCTCGCCAACTGCGTCCGGGCAGTAAACAGGCCGGACAATCCAATCCGCTCCATAGCGGCGTGCGATTTCGCGAAGTTCGCCGATATCCCGCCTGCAATAGTTCTCGAGACTGTCCATTCGCTCCAGCCATTGCCGCATCGCCGGGACCGTAAATCCGATCAGCTTCGCCTGAACGACGGAACTGCGTTGTGCCAGAGGACGGATCATCTGGAGCTCGGGCGGATGCAGGATCACCGCCTCCGGCTCGGTATGGCTCGCAAGCCAGCGATACAGACCCGCTTCGCTATTACCGACATAGGAATCTGCCGTCCGGTAATTGAACGACAATACCGATTCCGCCTGTCGCTGCGCATGTCCCAGTAACGCTGGCGGCAAAACAGCGAGTGCCGCAATGGCGCCCCCGCCCAGCACGATGACAAGGGTGACGGCGTAACCCCGACTTAGGCTGAGGCGCTGCAATCCTTGCGTGCCCCGACCAATCAAACCCGCCACGATACTCAATACCCAGACGACATAGGGCAGCATCATCACCTTTGCGCCCTGGAGGCTAAGCAACCATGTTCCGCCGAGGAGCATCAATGCGGGCAGATAAATGACAAAACACCCGGTGCTGCAAAGACAGGCAATCGCCAGTCCGTTCAGACCACGGCTCCGCAGGCTCAAAGTGCCCGCCGCCGCAATGGAAACCGCAAAAATCCAGCTCCACCACGGCCAGGCTGTCGGGAGATAGTGGTGATTGAGCCGACGCGCGAACGCACGTTCAACTGTTGCAGGATCGTTCTCGCCCATCAGCGTGCCGCTCGAGAACACAAGAACCACCGCCGTCAGCGGCAGGAACCACAGCGCCGCCTGCAAAATTACCGCCTTGCCGGGAACACCGGATGCGCCCCTCACTCCCAGGACAGTAAGGGCGGCAAAAACCGGGTACGCCAACAGAGCCTCAAGCGGGTGGAAACACGCCGCCACAACGAGCAGACCCAGCGAGAGGTTCGTCCGCGCCGTCATTGCAGCCACCAAGCCCGATACCAGAATTGCGCGAGCAAACAGGTTGGAGGTTGTCTCATTCGGCATCAAGCCAACGTCCCCGGGGCTCAGTCGGGACAGCCCGTAATACAGGAACAAGGTCGCAACGAGCATTGTCGCAAGCTGCACGTTCCGGAATTCCGAAAGCGATTTCACAAACCCACTAAGCCGCTCAAACAACAGCGCGTAGGAAACCAGGTAGGCAACGAGCATCGCGTTCTCGACACCGCCCACGAGACGTGCAAGCGCGGCCAGAAACTCTACATACAGATATCGGTGATGCACCGTGTCCGCAATCAGGTTCAGGTAGTAGTCGTTCTTCATATATTGTGAAGAAACCGCGCGCTCGATAATCGGAACCGTTTCAATGCCGGCGTTCACAAAGTACCGATACCCGGCAACGCACCAGAAAAACGCGAACGTCAGGACCGCATTCCGATAGTCACCGGATTGATCCGGCTTCGGCAGCCTTGCACGCGCTAAACCTTTATTCATCTCATTCTTTCAATCTAAACCGGACGCACGGTATGTTCGCTGTGCATAATCATCCCATTCACTGGTGAATACCCATAAGACGGCGACATCATTTTACTCGACATTAAATCCCACAAAAAAAAACGATTTAATTTCGGTCGCAAAAAACCGGATTGGATTTATCTGCCTCGATCAGATTTATAGAAACCATTGAACGTTGGCATCGCGTATGCTGACCCTCCAACGCGATCAGTTTTAATCGTACCAGAATTAAGATTCTGACTCTCAGGTTATTTTGCGTGTGACAGATTTTGGAGAGATTTTGCGAGTAAAACGCGAGTGGGCATAAAAAAATGACCTAGCATTGCTGCTAAGTCATTGATTTTATTGGTTGCGGGGGCTCGCAACCGCCGTTACTTACACCTTGATTATGCAAGGATTTAGCGGAACCCTGTCCTTGAGCCTCGGCTCACAGGATATGAGGCGCTGTGGAAGCAGTGACTGTTGCCACGACACTGCTTCAAGCTTCGCTTTCCATAATTTCAAAATTCTGTCAGCATTACGACATGAAAAATCTAACGGCCGCAATCTGACTAACTGTGGCCCTGTCGCGCCTTCAGGGCCCCTTGGAGGGGCGCTATGCGCGAACAAATAGTGTCTCGGCCAATTCCCAACAAATAGCCATTATTAGGATTGAGAATGCTTACCGAGCCGGTAAGAGCCAACGCGCTAATCTTCGTCGGGTGTGCGATGACTTCAAGCGCGTTCACGGCTGGACGCCCTCGGCTTGTAAATTTTAACCCCTTAGCTAGGATTGTAACTACAAGGCTGCGTTTGCGGTCGCACAAAGGAAACCTCAGCGATGGCAGATATTTCATATGACGCAGCACCGGCGGTGAGACGCGATGAGTTGATCTCCCAACATCGGCGTACATGGCAACATATTGCATCCCCCGGTAGCTGGTTAACCGGGGAACAGCGGGTCGCTGTCGCGGCAGAAACACGTCATGCCCACACCTGTACGTTCTGCAAAAACCGCAAGGAAGCGCTGTCGCCCTACGCGGTTAAGGGCACGCATGATCACCTGGGAGTTCTCCCGGAAATCACCATTGATATGATCCACCGAATTGTGACGGATCCCGCTCGCCTAAGCCACGCTTGGTTTCAGACCTGCCTCGATGGCGGCCTTTCCGAAGAAGAATATGTTGAAACCCTCGCCGTCATTGCCTCAATCACCGTCATCGATACCTTTACCAAGGCCCTTGGCATGGCGCTCCATCCCCTCCCAAAAGCAATAGCGGGTGCACCGGGTAAGAAACGGCCCACCCGGGCCAGCCAGGGTGCAGCCTGGGTGTCCTGGATTGATAAGGCGGACGTGACGGACGATGATTCCAGGACGTTTGGGCCGAATGCCACAAATGTCCGCCGCGCATTAAGCCTGGTGCCCACGGACGCGCATCGTTTCATGGACCTCATGGCGGTTCACTACCTGCCGGAAAACGAGAAAAATGATTTCGATCGCGATACACGGGCAATCGACCGACAGCAGATAGAATTGATTGCGGGCCGGGTGTCGGCCATCAACCAGTGCGTCTATTGAACGACCAGCCATAGCATGCTGCTCCGTGCGAGCAGTCAACATCGAGGTCAGACTGTAGATTTACAAAGCGTCATGGGTGCCGTCGACGGCGATGGCGGTGTTCCCGATGGCGGGCTTCTTGTGACATTCGCCGAGGCTGTGCTGGGCGACGACATTACTCTCCTGAACGATACCAGACAGGCACTGTCGGAGGCGCTTGGAGAGGCCGCGATGGTCGATTCTGCTGCGGTCGCGGCAGGGTTCAATGCCATTGACCGTGTCGCCGACGGAACAGGCATTCCCATTGACGAGGCACGCGTGACCTCCACGGCGTCCCTGCGGCGAGATCTAGGGATTGACGGGTTTCCCTCGCGGCAGGTGTAGATTTCAGCCCGAGCATTAATGGCAGAGCCGCCCCCCTAGATCTGCAATTGGTAACGGCATGGTAATTAATAAACTGCGAGTATTCCGCCGAATACC
>JAPKDN010000154.1 GCA_028822575.1 Alphaproteobacteria bacterium
CCAGAGCCCGCACATTGTCCTCACTTAGGTAATCACTGTTGGCAGCGTGTCCTCAATCGCGGCCTTCGGACCGACGCTCGGCGTGTAAACCGGTATCGGTTCCGCCAGTTAACACGCCGCGTGTATCAACAACATTCACGATAAAGGACAAGGCCGCCCGATCACCACTTATTATGCGGCGGTGGAAGCCAAATACCGATACCCCTACATCACCCTTAAAACATCATCCAATGGTTAGAGCGCGCCCAACTGCAGATATTCCATGGCCCGCAACGCATACTCACGAGCATCCTCGCCGGACCCAGCCCCACAATCCTCAATAACCCGACTGATGACCATCAACGATGTTGTAGTGGACACACGCATCCGTTAGTCCACCACACGGCGATAGGGTTTCGACCTTTAGACCGCGTAGAAGAATTTAAAAAACCACACCCAAAACGCCGAATAGCGCCTTTTTCTAATTAGGTAGTCGGTTGACCGGAAACCGGTTTGCTCCGACGCGATGGTGGTGTTCGAGTTTTCCTCAAGGCTATGAACATCCTCGTCGCAATCAAGTTCATGGAAAAAATCAATGAGATCCGGACGATGGATCTCCTGGATAAAGATCACTGGAATGCCCAATGCGCGGGCCTTGTCTATGGCAACGCGGGATCTCGCTATCCGCTCCGCATAGCCCGGCATATGATAGATGGTTCTCGTCTTGAGGAAACCTTCAAAGCTCCCACCTGGATATTGATGACGATCAGGGCTGGTCGGCCCACAATCAATTCACGCTTCTGTCCCACTGCATTAACCAATGACGTTAACGTACTCCTGTTCTGTCGCAGGTCAACGAATACACGGTTTTCGCGGCCATCGCCTCCCAATCGACGTCAACGCCTAGCCCCGGCGCGCTTGGCGCGGTGACACTGCCGTCGGCCTCTGTACGTATAAGAGTGCGCGAGCCGTATTCGAACAGATCATAAGGAAGTGACTGTTCGAAATAGCTGCAATTCCCCGCTGCCAACATCACATGCAAATTTGCCGCCTGGGCTAGCGTGTAGCCCCAAGACATCAGCTCGCACCGCATACCCGCGCGTGCAGAGGCCCGCATCGCGTCCAGCGCCGGCGTAATACCGCCCATGATGGAGATATCGGCCCGGCTCCGGCTCCAGACACCGGTGCGCAGGCATTCCTCGAAAAGCGAGAGGTCTTGGACCCAGTTGCCAGACGGGACGATGGGAATGTCCGACCCGGCGACGATCTTTCGATATCCCTCGAGATCACTGTCATGAAGCGGTGCCTCGAACCACTCGAAACCGAGCGCGTGAAGCTCCTTGGCCACAACAAGTGCGTCATCTACGCAGTAATTGTTTTCGGCGTCGAGCATGAAGGTTACGTCAGGAAAGCGTTTACGAGCCTCCTGGGCCAACGCCAGATCATCCTCGGCGATACACCAGGTGTGGAATTTCACGGCACGAAAACCCTGATCCAGGAATTCGGCAACCTTGTCCATATACGCCGCGACGTCCTCATACATCGGCGTGCTAGCGTAGGAGGGTATCCGATCGATAGTGCCGCCAAGCAAGTTATACAAGGGCTGGTTCGCAAGCTTGCCAGCAATGTCGAGAAGCGCAATATCAAGCAGCGCCATGGCTCCAGGCGGCAAAGGCCAGACCCTAGGCCGTAGATCGAACATTAGGTCAGTGTGTTCTCGCGGGTCACGGCCGATGACAATCGGCATCAGGTGCCGCATGCATTCGGCGGTGTAGCGATCATAGTCATAGCTGGCCGCGTTCCAGACCCCAGCAATCCCCTCGACACCATCGTCGGTGAAAAGGCGCAGGATCGTTACGCTCTGAAACTGCTCCGGCAAGTCATGGGACCAAGTATAACGCTTGGTCTCCGGCCCGACGACGCTCAACTCTGCCCGTTCTATCTTCATTAAACCGACCTCTCCACGTCTTTTTAGAGGTTTTCTCGCGCCCACACATCCTGCGGCGGTGTGTTCGCCGGATCATCAGCTCGCAACGCATAATAATCGACATAAGGCGCGTAGCCGGCATGGACTCGCCTGAGCTCAATGATCGCATCCTCATGCAGATCCACACGCAGGTTGACGTCCCGGGTAATATCCGCGTCCATGACGATCAGGGCGGCAGAGCGTTCTGGCAGCCGCGCACCATCGGCCGCCGCCTGACCGCCCGCCCCCCTTCCCGCTTCCAATGCCAAAAGCAACCTTTCACCCAACTCCTCGCCAACGCTTTGTCGAAAGGAATTAGCGATCGCCGCCACTATCCCCTCGCCCGCTAGAACATTACCAAACGCGGCGAAACCATCGCCGGTTTCATGCCCGGCCCAGGTTCGGCAACTGTTTCCGGTGTGCATCGCGACGGCGCCATCGACGCCGACGATGCTTACCTGCCGATACTCAAATCCAGGATCCGACGCCGCCACCATCTTCAAGGTCTCGGCGGGCGCATGGTTCATGGCTAGGGCGTCGAGCGCGCGTGGTCCTAGTCTGGGGTTAGCGAAGGCCTGGGTTGATATCACCGCCTTACCGCGCGCGAAAAATGGGCAATACCCGCCCACGCCCAAGGAATAAGTGGCGATGCCAACGCCCAAGCGGTTGGTCTCAGGGCATTTGGCAAGGATGGAGTATGTCACGCTGGTCTCTCCCGTGCGGGTGGTTAACACCACTGTAGCAGGCTCGCGAATTCACGCCACGATCATGCCCGCTACCCCATAGCGCCCGGCCACCGCCCAACTAAGGGAACTTCGGCGAGCAGCGGCCTTGGCCGCGGTATCGGAATTCGCGGCATCCGTCCGCGCCACATCAACAGCACGACGATGGCGATGTTGAAGATGTTCCAGGCAAAGCCGTTTAGGAACGCCGGCAAATAGGAAAGCGTGAGATCATAGATCGCACCGGACATCCACCCGCCAAGCGCCATGCCACCGATGGTCGCCGATAGCACAAGACCAACCCGAGTACCGGCCTGCGAGGCTGGGAAATAATCACGAATGATTACCGCGTAAGTTGGCACGATCCCGCCTTGGAACAACCCGAACAATGCCGACGCGACAAACAGAGATGTTGCGCTATCAGCCGGTATATAGATCAACAAGGACAGCGCCTGTAGGGACGAGCTGAGCAGCAGCGTCCAGAGCGCACCGATCCGGTCCATCAGCATGCCAAAACCGATGCGGCTGATCACGCCCGCAAACAACATCACGGACAACATCTGCGAGCCAAGCCCAGCGCTGAGGCCGTAATCGACGCACAACGCAACGATATGGACCTGCGGCATCGACATAGCGACGCAACAGGCAACACCGGCGAGCACCAGAAGGATCTGCAGCATGTTCAGCGATACCGGTGGAATCTTCGCCTTAACAACAGCGCCACCGGTGGTAACCACCGGTTCATCCTTCGGCACGGGCCGCCTTAGAGTCAGGGTCAGGGGCACGATCACCAACACGCAAATCGCGGCGATTATCAAATGGGCGTCACGCCAACCAAAGGTTTGGACGAAATAGTGAACTGCCGGCGGCCAGACCGTGCCGGCGGCATAGCTGCCGCTGGCCACAAGCGCGACGGCGATACCTCGATACTTTAAAAACCAAAGCGATGTGGAGGCGATGAGCGGCCCGAATGTCGACGCCGTGCCCAGGCCCCCAATCAGCAATCCCTGCACCAGTATATATTGCCAGAGCTCGGTTGCGAAAGCCGCGCCAACAAAACCACACCCAAGGCAAAAAGCACCAATCAGGACCGGAAAAACAATACCAAAGCGATCCGCGACGCGTCCCATAACGACATTACCGACCATGATTCCGGTCATCACCGCCGTATAAGGTAGGGATGCCTCACTTCTGGAGACTCCAAAATGACTCTCCGCTTCGGTCAGCAACACAACGGTCGACCAAAGCCCGACGCCACCGGCGGTACTCATCACGATCGCCGCGACGAGACGCCACCAGGCGTATTCGCTGTCCACCACACTAGCCTTTAACGACCGCGCGCTTCTCTCGACGTCATTCGCCATTCTAAAGATGCCTACCCAGAAAATATGAACCCCGACCAAGGCCCATGATCGCTTGTCTTAGCGCGCCAATCGCTACCTCCAATCACGATGCTTTGCAATCAGCGGTTGGGTCAGGTTGATAACGACACTGATTTAGGAATTGATAGCGATCCCACCACGTTGGCAAACGGATTCTCTCCGCCAGGAAGTCGGCGCGGTAGTCATGCTGGGATGAAACTGCGGGCGCGAGCCCCCTCTTATTGAACTAGCGCCCGCTCGGAGCGCGGTCCAGTATCTCACAACCCGCGTGCATACCGCCTTTCCTCCAGCCCTCATGCCCCAGGCGCGAATGCATCTAATGCCCTCGGGTCAGTTCCAATGCCGCCATCCGGCTTGAAGGCCTGCAGCACGACCTGATCGGCGCCAGCGGCGCGATGCGCCTCTATACAATCGCGGATTTGCCTCTCACCACCCCAAACCACCATGGCGTCCAGGAACCGGGGCGCTCCCTCCCCGGTTACTTCGTCTTCAGAAAAGCCGAGGCGGAACCAGTTATTACGATAGTTCGCCAATACCATATAACGGGCCATCTGTTGCTGGGCAACTGCGCGGGCGGTACTTTCGTCGGCGGTCAGGCAGATTTTTTGCTCCACGCAAAGCCATCTATCCGGCCCCAGAATTTCGCGTGCCTCGGCGGTATGTTCCGGGGTGACACAATAGGGCAATGCGCCCTTCGTGGCGGCGCGGGAGAGCGCTAACATGTTTGGTCCAAGCGCCGCCAACACAACGTTGCGATTTTCCATCTGAATGGTCGCATCAATTCGGGCCGCCACCATGCCGCCAAGATAAGCGCGCATGCTGGCCACCGGCTTGCCATAATTATGGCCGCGCGCGCCCTCGACCAACGGTACATGCGACACCCCCAGCCCAAGGATAAAGCGACCGTCATAGAGACGGTTCAGGCTGTCGTGACCCTGCGCCGAGGTAACGGCGTCACGTGCGTAAATATTGGCGATGCCACTGGCCAAGGTCAGTCGGCTGGTCCGGGACAGCAGGTATCCGCCCAGCGCCAGACACTCGTACGACAAGCTTTCCGGGTACCAAAGGGTATCGTAGCCGCGCCGTTCCACGTCGGTCGCTAGGTCAGCCAAGGCCGATTGGTCCAGAACATTCGTGGCGCACCAAATGCCGAGGCCGGATGGTTTTTTCATAAGAGATCTCCCATTGGAGCGCTGATCGCTCACTAGTTAATGTGCTTGGCTATCACGGCGCTAGAGTGTGACCTTTCGATCCGCCGAGTCCGCCATCCTCGCCAAGGGCGAGCGCGTAGCGGGGTCGCCATAACCACCGCCGCCCGCAGTTTCCACCAAGACCCTGTCGCCAGGGCCAAGCCGCTCGACGGTTTTCGAATTGATCACTTCCACGGCGCCATCGGCTCTATAAATGACTGATTGCGCTCGCGCGCCGGGCTTACCGCCTTCCCGGCCATTAGCCGGGTGCACGTGACGCTCTCCGCGGTGCGTAAATACGACGTCACCTGACAGAATTTCGTACTCGCGCACTAGCCCAAGCCCACCTCGAAACGCCCCGTCACCGCCAGAATCAGCCCGGATTTCAGTTCGGTGCACGCGGATTGGCGCGTCCATCTCCAGTGCCTCAACAGGCAAATTCATGCAGTTCGTGCCATCGGTTTCAATAACGTCGACACCGTCCAATCCGTCGCTGGCACCACTTCCCGACGCGATCAACTCTCCGATTACATAGCGGCTACCATCGACGCGCGCGCCGCCGAACGCCAGCAACAGCATTTCTCCAGCTGCGTCCGCCGGTGCCCGCTCTGGCACCGCCAACGCCAGGGCGCCGACGATGCAGCCAGAGATCCGCTTGATAGTCGCAGTTCGCGCGTTGACAGGCGCCGGCTCACGCGGATTCACGAGCGAGCCCTCAGGCAGGTGCAGACTGATAGGCCGAAAGCAACCGCCATTGGTCGGGATATCCGGGTCGGTCATCGCGTGCACTGCGAAATAGGCCGCCGCGTGGGAGCCGGACGGCATACAATTAAAGGGCCCGCGCACCTGAGGCGCCGTGCCGGTGAAATCCACATGGACCGTGTAATCGGCGACGGTTACTGCCACCTCGATCCGAATTGGCGTTGCTTGATCAATCCCGTCATTATCGAGAAAATCGTGATAGCGGTAGGTCCCATCGGGGATTGCCTGGATGGCCATTCGGGTCATCCGTTCCGAGCGGGCCAGCAAGTCGGCGAAAATCTCCATCATCTTCGCCGAACCATATCGCCCAGCCAGTTCCCGCAGCCGTCGCCGACCGATCTCACACGCCGCGACCTGCGCATTCAAATCACCCGTGAAACTGTCCGGCATCCTAACATTGAGGCGCAGAATCTTCATCAGCGTGTCGTTGACCACGCCCCGTTCCATGAATTTCAACGGCGGAATACGGATCCCTTCCTGGTAAATTTCGGTTGCGTTGGTAGGCACCGACCCCGGCGACATGCCGCCGACATCCTGGTGGTGGGTCATCGCCGCGCTGAACGCGACCAGCTTTCCATCCAGGAATACCGGCATGATCAACGCAATGTCCGGCAGGTGGGTGCCGCCAAGATACGGATCGTTCATCACATAGACATCGCCATCAGCCATGGTCTCGGGCGGGAACGTGTCGAGGATCGTGCGCATGACCGGTATCAGTGTCGCCAGATGGATCGGAATCGCGATCGCCTGAGCAAGGGTCTCTCCTTCCAATGTGAAAAGACTGGCCGAGGCGTCCAAGCCCTCCTTGACGATCGGTGAGAATGAACTTCGGAACAAAGTCGATTGCATCTCGTTGGCGATGCCGTCGAGCTTGTTGCGCACAACCTCGACGGTTATCGGATCGGGCCCCTCGTCGCGTTGCGGACTCATGCATCTTCTCCAAGCTTTTCCAACAACAACACCAGCGTCTTCAAAACCCGAGCGCTCCAACCCGACGGCACCCAAGTGGTGGTATCGTCCTGCTCGATGAGCGCCGGACCCGCGCACCTGAAACCTGCAAACATTCTGGCGCGATCGTATACATCCACTTGGATTGATGTGGCACCGTGACCCGCCAACACGGTCCGGGTGGCTTTGAGTGAATCGCCTTCCTTAACACGCCTATCCGCCACAATCGGGACAACCGGCGCCCGATGGACGGTGCGCAGATTGACGACCCTAGTCGCGCCCTGGACCGAATGACCATAGACCCGGTCGTGCAGGAGCAGAAAATCCTGATAGAGTTTTCCCAACGGATCCTCGACATCAAGATCCAGCGGCACTTCCAGGTGGTAGCCTTGTCCGAC